>CAUJKL010000232.1 GCA_963204995.1 Planctomycetota bacterium
AGCCGGCGCGACTTGATTCATCTCTTCCATCGCGGCCAGCACATCCGCCGTCACGCGTTGCACACCACTCACGTGACCTCCATGCACCGCTTTGAAGCCGATCGCTGCAACCTCGCTGGCATCTTTCAGGCAACCGGTGTCGGCGGCCGTCAGCTGCTCCAAGCATTTTCTCACCGCGACGGCGTGATCGGGCACGGAGGCCGTCACTTCTTCGCGATGGCCGCCGATTTCGACGAAGCATGGACTGGCTTCGGCACCGATCCGTTCGATCCCACCCCGAGCGAGTTGCCGCTCGTCGGTCATATCGAACAACCGATACTTAAAGCTCGTCGATCCGAGATTGGCTACGAGAATCTTCACTGAGCTGCTCCTGTCATCCGTGAATCGAGTTGAACTTCCGTTTCAATTCCTGTCGTTAGCTAAGGTAAGCTTCGATCAAACCTTCGGCGGGGCGGGCGATGATGTGGCTGCCGACGAGTTCGCCGACTTGTGCCGCAGCAGTCGCACCAGCTTCAACAGCAGCACGCACGCTGCCGACGTCGCCGCGTACCACGGTCGTGACCAGACCGCCGCCGATTTGCACCTTCTTGACGATTTCGACGTTGGCGGCCTTGGCCATCGCGTCAGTCGCCTCGACCAGGGCGATCAAGCCTTTTGTTTCAATCAGTCCAATTGCGTTCATTTGTAAATCCTTGTTCAGTTTCCGAATTTGACGTTCGGCATTGTTCTAGCTTGAGAGACGTTGTTACTACTTCGCGGCCTTGGCTGGCTTGCCCGAAGGCAGGACTTTGCCGAGGTCGTCGTGCGGTCGAGGAATCACTTGCACGCTAATGACCTCGCCGACTCGACCGGCGGCGCTCGCACCAGCATCCGTAGCTGCTTTGACGGCGGCCACATCACCTGTCACGAAGGCCGAGACAAGGCCGCTGCCGACGTTATCCCAACCCATAAATTGAACGTTTGCTGCTTTCAACATTGCGTCAGTGGCTTCGACCAAGGTAATGAAACCCTTGGTCTCGATCATGCCTAACGCTTCCATCGCTTTTGCCATGAGAATCTCCCAGTTAGAAAAATGTAAACGGTCTGTTGTTGGTCATTGGACATTGGTCATTGGTCATTGGTCATTGAGACTTGGTCATTTACCTCGCGACAGTGTCCAAATCCCAATGTCCAAATCCCAATGACCAATGACCAATGACCAATGTCCAAGAAAAAAGTGTTCTAGTGCGTTTGGCAGGCACACGGTTCCTGCTTTAACAATTCGACTTTGGTGGCTCCATCCAGGTAGCACGCGTTTCCTTCGTCCGTATCGATGTGGACTTCGAGCTTGCTCGTTTCGTCGGCTCGGACGAGCAAATCTTCCATGACGGTCGTGCTCATCGGTGATTCGACTCGCAACTTCATCAGGTCGCCGTTCTTCACTCCGTAGCGTTCTGCATCGCGGAAGTTCATGTGAACATGACGCGCGGCTCGGATCACGCCTTCGTGCAATTCGACGACGCCCTTCGGACCGACGAGCACGCAGCCCGGGGTGCCTTCAATCTTGCCGCTGTGGCGCACCGGAGCGTTGATGCCGAGCGAGATGGAATCGGTGAATGCCAGTTCGACTTGGCTGAAGGGTCGCGTGGGCCCCAGGATACGAACCGTGGGCAAGGTCCGCTTGCGAGGCCCGACGATCATGACGGTTTCTTCGGCCGCGTAGAAGCCGTCTTGATACAGATCCTTCATCGGAGTCAAGGTATGACCCGGGCCAAACAGAATCTCAACGTGCTGGTCGGTCAAATGGCAATGTCGAGCCGAGATGCTGACCACCAGCTCACGTCCTGGTGCGGTGGAAGTGGGCGTCGCAGATCCATTAACTTGCTGCGTGATGATCTGTCGGACGATGCGTTCGATCGCCGATCGGTCGAGTCCTGGTGCAGAGGGCATGATGAATGATTCGCTCAGTATTTTGTTGTTATGTCTGTTCGTTCGCTTCGGCGATGATCAGCTTGACGCCAGCGTTGTTCAGTTTTTCACGCCACTCGTCGGTAATCTCGTTGTCCACGACAAGGATGTCGGCTTTGCTAAGTTCACAAAGTCGAGCCAAGCTTGTGCGTCCAAATTTTGTACTGTCTGCGACGATGACGACCTCGTCGGCTGCCTTCATCATCGCTCTTTCGGTCTCTACCAAGAGCAGGTTGCTGTTGTAGTAACCGTTGTCATTCAATCCCGCGATACTCAGCACCGCTCGCCCGACGTTCAAATCCGCAATCATCTCATTGGCGTACGGCCCCAGCGAGACACCTGTTCGACCGTGTACGTATCCGCCAATCATCACTAAATCCGCGTGACTCGAAGTGAACAGATTCGCGACCGGCAACGAGTTCGTAACAACTTGGAGTGGCCGATGGACTAACAGCCGAGCTAACTCGTAGGTTGTGCTTCCGCCGTCGAGCAAGATCGTGTCGCCGTCCTCGATCAGTCGACTGGCGGCTTCGGCAATCAGCCGTTTCTTCTCCCAATGGGTTTTCTGACGTTGGTCAAAGTGTTGCAGCTTCGGAGATGGTCCGGTGTAGAAGACGCCGCCATGCGTCCGCTGCGCCTCGCCACTTTCCTCCAAATAGTCTAGGTCACGACGAACCGTCGATTCCGAGACTTGTAGTTCGCCGGCGAGATCAGGCAGCGACGCAAACCCGCGCAGGCGTACCATCTCGAGCAAACGGGCTCTTCTTTCGTCAGCGATAGATTGAACCGCCATTTGCCTATTCTCACCAAACTGCGAATCCATTCTGATCGTATGCGGATTATGATCTTTGCAATGACACTTTTCAATCACATTGCGACATAATTCTATCATTAAAATTCTCATTCGTGACTTGCTTATTTCATCGATTCACCACATGACGACGTAAGCAACTGGTATGACACGACTTAAGAATCGTGATCGTCGCCGTTTCATCCGATGTTGAGTCATCGAAGACTTTCGGGTAGAAACGCCGCTCTTTGCTGCCTCTCGCTTATTTTTCTTGCCGTGATGGTTCTTGGAGGGAGGTGCTCGATCGACCGGACAAATGAAGTAACAGATTGCTTTCCCCCGTTCGAGTCGCACTCGCTTCTGCGGAACGCTCATCTCCAGACAATCGCTGGCACGATTCTTTTCGGCCGCCGACACCCGTATCGTGCCGTGCGCCACCCGATCTTGCTACCAGATGGCGACACGACAATCCTGCATGACGATCGCCCCGACGGCTGGCAACCAAATGCGCCAACGGCCCTCTTGCTGCACGGGCTGACTGGCAGCCATCAAAGTCCTTACATGGTTCACGCGGCAAGGCGGCTGAACGAAGCGGGCGTCCGCACGTTTCGCATGGATATGCGGGCCTGCGGGGCAGGGGAGGGGCTCGCACACATGCCGTATCACGCCGGTTGCTCTGACGATCTGCTGATGGCGCTCGAGCGGGTTATCAAGCTTTGCCCAGCCTCGCCAACCAGCCTCGTGGGCTTTTCGATCGGTGGGAATGTTGCGCTCAAGCTGGCCGGGGAGGCCGCTGGTCATCTTCCGCCGCAGCTCAGCCGATTGGTCGTCATTAGCCCGCCGATCGATGTGGGACTGTGTGTTGCGCGGTTTTCTAAAGGTGCCGCTCGCTTTTACGACCGCCATATCACCCGGTTACATTACCGGCACCTGCTCCGCTCGCAAGCGCTGATCGAGCAAGCGCCCCACGTCGTCGATGGGTTCCGGCCCCGTGGTCAGCGAGATTTTGATGCGTGGTATACGGCTGCCATGTGGGGATTCGAGAGGGTTGACGATTTCTATTGCGACATCAGTTCGAGACGTATGATCGCAGATGTTCGCGAGCCAACCTTGCTCATCGCTTCGCGCGACGATCCGTTGGTTCCCGTCGAACTTTTTGAACCTCTGAAATCGCAGAGTTCGATCACGCTGCATCTGACGAATCACGGCGGTCACTTGGGCTTTATTGGACGACGTGGAGTCGATCCCGACCGGCATTGGATGGCCTGGCGGATCGTGGACGCGATCAAGGCCGGTACTGCCACGTGGGCTGCCGCGGCCGCCTAAGACTCTGCCGAATGCTCGTCAGCGAGTGGGCATCACGCGCCAGCGGCGTGCTTCGACTCGGTCTTCAGATTCTCGCGAGTCGGGTGGACGACGTTCTTGGCGAGACCCAGTTTTTCAAGCAACAAGATGAAGGTGTAGGTGAGATCGAACTCCCACCATTTGTGGCCGTGCGCCGCACAACGCGGAAACGCGTGATGATTGTTGTGCCAACCTTCACCATTGTTGGTAAAGCCGATGATCCAGTTATTGCGGCTTTGGTCCGAGACCTCGTAGTTGCGATAGCCCCAGAGGTGCGTCGCTGAGTTGACGGCCCAAGTGATGTGCCAGACGTACACGGTGCGAACGAAGACGCCCCACACGAGGATACTCGCTCCGAACTGCACTCCTCCGGACAACTCGCCCGTCATCCACCAGCCGATGCCCAGCCCTGCGAGAAAAAACAAAACCGCGTGGGCCACGTAGACCCACCAGTACATGAAGTTCCGCTCCAAGCGATAGTAGAACGGATCCTTCAGAATGTCACGGGCGTAGCGGTCGTAGAAATCCGCCGTGCCAAAGTATTTGTTCTGATAGACGAGCCATTCCATGTGCCCCCAGAAGAATGTCACGAGTGGAGTATGCGGATCGGGCTGCTGATCGGAGTATTGATGGTGCATGCGGTGGATGGCGATCCAGCGGGCTGGCGCATCCTGAAGACAACACACGCCCAGGAGGGCAAGTGTGTGTTCGAGCCATTTGGGAACAGTCAGGCCTCGATGCGTGAGCAGTCGGTGATACGCCAAGTTGATGCCGAGTGCCCCGAACACGTAGTTGCCGATGAAGACCAATGCCACACCGGTCCAGCTGAAGAGCCACGGCCAGAATGCCAACAGAGCCAGCAGATGCAAGGCGACGAATCCGCCCACGTACGACCAGATTAACTCGCCAGTGACACCAACAGGCCGCTCCAGTCGAGTTGGTACGGCGGTTTCGGCTTCTCCGGTCGTCAGACCGATCGCCGCAGCAGCTATTCCGTCTTTTTCAGTCATCGTTCGATAATTCCTGGACCACTCCGCTCTTGGATCTCGTCACGTCCACAACTCTATAGGATAAATCGAGATTTGCGGCGAGACCGTTCGCGTTGGTATCGAGGTCGACCCCCGTAATTCTACTTGGGATTCCTGCCTTCGCGAGATCAAATCCCAGCTCTGCCGGCCACAGTTCGCGTCCGACGGCAATAATCCCTGGGTCCACGATTCTGAGCGGGCTTCGTATCCACTATACTCTCCACCGGTCAACATCATCGCCGGGCCGCTGAAATCCGAATCGAACGCTCGGCGAGCGTCTCAACTGAACTATGAGGAATATTTGTGCGAAAAAGCAAAACGCTCGCGAAATTACGTACTGGCGAGCCTGTGCGAATGTGCTCACTGGGGCACTTCATTCCGGAGTACATTCGACTGGCGGCTCATTACGGCTATGAGTGCATTTGGTTGGATCTAGAGCATCGCACGATGGGCGATCGTGAAGTGCAGGCGATGCTCGCCTACTTTCACCTCTTTGACATCGACTGCATGCTCCGGGCACCCACGCTGGAGAAGACTCGGCTTTACCGTTACCTGGAAGACGGTGCGGCTGGCTTGATGATCCCACACGTCTCGACAGCGGATAAAGCTCGGATGCTCGTCAACGCCGTCAAGTTCCCACCGCTGGGCGATCGCGGCCTCGATGGTGCTGGATTGGACAGTGACTTCATTCTCGCCGGGGGTGAAGACTATACCGACGAGGCGAATCGCGAGACATTTCTGGTGGTTCAAATTGAGACGCCGGAGGCGGTGGCAAACGTCGACGAGATCGCCGCCGTGGAGGGCGTCGACGGCTTGTTCATTGGACCGGGTGACTTGGGTCTGCGGATCAGAAAGACAAAGACCGACCTGACGCTGGGATCCGCTTTCGAAACTGTTGCCGCTGCGGCAAAACGCCACGGCAAAGCGTGGGGGTGTCCTGCGGCCTCGATCGACAAAGTCAAAGAGCTTCGCGAGCAAGGCGCTCAGCTGATTGCCCACGGTGGAGAATTTCGCGCGATCATGGCTGCGCTAGAAGAGTGTTCGTCGGCTTTGAATGAAGTCTACGGAAAGTGACGCCAGCTTTGGTCGACCATGCAACGTTTGGCTAGTTGACTCTGCGGCGAAAACAGAATATCCAAGAGTACTCCGGCCCAGCGGCTTGGCTGCCGCATGGTGGAGTTTCGCCCGCTGTGCTTCTCCGGTCACTTCCAATGGAAAATGAAAATGGCAGTACAAGAATTTAGTCGATTTCTACGCGAGTCGGTGCGTCAACCAGGCCGAGTGGGTGCGATCGCGCCCAGCACTCAGAGGCTCGCGCTTCACATGGTGCGCTGGATAGAATGGGACTCCGCTAAAACCATCGTCGAGTACGGTCCCGGGATGGGAGCGTTCACGGAGCCGATATTAAAGAGCAAACGTCCCGATGCTGATTTTTTTGCAGTCGAACTGCATTCGCCGTTCGCAGCGACGCTGGCGACGCGTTTCCCCGATCTGACCGTCGTCGAAGATAGTGTTGCCAATATCGAGGCAATTTGCCAACAACGGGGAGTCGCCGAAGTCGATGCGATCATCTGCGGCCTGCCGTGGGCGGCGTTTTCGGATCACGATCAAACCGTCTTTCTGGACGCGATGATGAAAGTGCTCAAACCAGGAGGGCAACTCGTGACCTTCGCCTATCTCTCGGGAATGGTGCTCCCCGCCGCTCATCGCTTTCGCAAAAAGCTAAAAGGTTACTTTGGCGAGGTCCAGTCGAGTCGCACTGTTTGGCTAAACTTCCCGCCGGCATTCATCTACCGCTGCCGACGTTAATGGCGAGCTTGAGTATTTGGCCATCTCACACTGCTTCTGTCGGCTATGGACGCGCGGGCGAAAGGCCGCGAAGGCGAATTCCCACAAATCTCAACCACACGGCGAGCGGGCGGCCCAGCGAGAAGTAGCAGAAGACAATCGGCAGAGCCAGTTCGTGGACCGTGATCAGCGCCACGGCCACAAAGATCAACCGGACCAAACTGAAGAAGTTCCACTGGCCCCGCGTCCATTGGCTGAGAACGTGAGGATAGCGAATTCGGGACACCATCAGCGACGCGAGCGCAACCGTCAGCACGGGAAGGGCGTATTCGGCGAGCAACACGATCTGTTCGCCCAACTGTCGCGACGCATCTGAGGTGGTGCCCGCGATAATGTCTTCGACGGCCGGGAGCGTCACCGCGAACGATGCCAACGTCCCTGCCGCCGCCGGCGTAGGTAACCCGCGGAACCAGTCGTGTTCATCGTCCGGGGTCAGTTCGACGTTGAAGCGAGCCAAACGTAGCACCCCGCACAACATGAATAGCACGCCGATGCCCCATAAAAATCGGAGAGGAAACACATCGGTCAGACTGATCATGATGAACACGGGTGCCACGGTGAACGTGATGACGTCGCAGAGGCTGTC
>CAUJKL010000233.1 GCA_963204995.1 Planctomycetota bacterium
TGTTCGTGGGATCGAATCCAAATCCCGGTAAAGCAGGCGGCGATGTATTCCTGTAGATTGTTGGCGAGTGACATACCTTTTCTTTCTCTTTGTGTTTCCTGGAACCTTGTGTGTCCGGAACCTTGAGTGTCCTGAAAGAGATGCGGAGCGAGCAGATGGATCTTGAGTTGAACGGCAAGACTGCATTGGTAACGGGAGCTTCGAGTGGCATCGGCGCCGCCACGGCTCAGCTGTTGGCCGAGGAAGGTGCCGATGTCATCGTTAGTTACCATCGCAATGAAATTGGGGCGATACATACGGCGGATGCAGTCCGCAGCGTTGGGCAACGGGCGTGGTTGTGCCAGATGAACATCACGGAGAGTGAGCACGTCGTCAGGGCAATCGCGGCGTTGCCAGACGAAGCTCGACACTTGGACGTGCTGGTCCTCTGTGCCGGAGAAGCTACATCAACGCCCTTTGACGAACTGACTCCTGGCGAGTGGAAACACATCGTCGACGTCAATCTAAATGGAACGTTCAACGTGCTTCACGCAGCGAAACAACTGCTCAACAACGACGCAGCGGTCGTCATCGTCTCCAGTGTCGCGGCCCACACCGGCGTGCCGCATCATGCCCATTACGCGGCCGCCAAAGCAGGCTTGATCAATCTCACCAAGAGTGCTGCTCGGGCACTGGCACCAAAAATCCGCGTCAATTGTGTCGCGCCGGGCATGACGCTCACTGATATGGGACGCCAAACGGCAGCCAGCTTGCCACCCGATTACGCCAAACAGAAGCTACTCGTAGCACGGTTCGCCGAACCGCGTGAGATTGCCCAGAGTATCGTCTTCTTGGCCAGCACGGCGTCCCGGTTTGTGACAGGAGCCACCCTCGACATCAACGGCGGACGTGACCTCCGATAACGCTAGACTAAATCCCTTGTTGATGCTGATGCTCGATGGGTGCCGATTGATGTGACTCGGCCGTCAATTGCTCGGCCTGCCGCACTCCCAACGCATCTTCCAAGAACTTGCTCGCGGCTTTGCATGCTTGCCCGCTAAACCCCTTCGTCTCCAAACGCGTTTCGCCCTTGGGCGATACGATAATCTCGATGATCTTCATGAATACCTCCAGACAGGTGGGAAGTCACAGGTGTTCGCTGCGCCGCAAAAATCTAACCGCCGACATTGATGGTCAGTTTCACGCTGCCGTCGGCAAGCTGGGCCTCGGTGACACCGTGACCTTGGCGACGAGCTTCGATCTTGGCTTTTTCGACGGCGCACGATTGCAGGAACGCGTCCAAATGCCGCCGCTCGCCCCATTTGCCGTTGTAGTTATCGTACTTCAACTCGCCGGACGACAAGCTGCAAACGACCGGATACTTCCAGTCTGGTAACTTCACACCCAGTCCGTTGACAACACCGCTGAATAGACGATGCGTTCCTTGAACGGGTGACGGCAAACTCAGGCGGTTGCAGGCGGAACGCACCGCCGTAGCGTCTTTGACTTGTGTTTTGATTTCGACGATGTGACTCAATGGTTGGCTCCTTTGTTGGCTCCTTGCGAGCGAATATGCACAATTGAAAACTTGCACAAAGTTTAATGGCGGTTGCGATCAGAACGGCGGCTCCTCGTCGTCAGCATCAGATGATGCTCGCATTCCGATGGCCGGTCGGTTGTCTCTCATGCCAAGCAGCTCCGGCGATTGCCTTAGAAGCTGGCTGACCAATACTTCACTGACTTCCTCGTCTTGGCCGCGCAGTCCATGCAGCAAGTACCAACACAGCACCAACGGCAATGCGGCAACCAGCAACACGCCGGTCGTCTCGATCACTGGTCCTAGCAGCGACTCAAAACGACGTTCTGCGGCGATTGATCGGCGATCGCCCTCAAGCTTGTCCCGCTGTTGCTAGATAGCTTGTTGCAGCTCGTTGTGTTCGTGTCGAGATTCCGCCACGGCGTTTACCAGTTGCCTCGACCCTGCGGCGATTTCGTGCTGCGTCTTGGCGATCTCTTGATTCTGCTGCACGACACCGCGGCTGGTTTCGGCGAGTTGGTGAACGAGGCGTTCATCCGGCGAGTCACATCCGATCAGGATGATCGGGATGATCAGGATGATCGGGATGATCGCAAACAGACAGGTCATGCGTTTCATCTGCGTTGGTTCTCCAGAAGGCAAGTAGACGAGACAGCAGCTTCTGTAGCGAACGTCGAAACCGCACCTCGCGTACGAGCAGGGCGACGGCCACGAGCAATGCGAACGAGAAGCTGGCGACGACGGTGTGATTCACAGGCTGGACTCCCAAAAGGGGTAAAAGTGAGCGGCAACGAACCGTAAGAAGCTGGTTGCGAAAGCTATCGCGTCGGCAGCATTGAATTGTGACACGAAAATGCTCGCGATTTAGCAGAGCTTGATTGCAAGTCGCATCCAACGCGGAGCAAAGCTTCCGAATGGTTCAAGTCCACCACCACGTTCGTTGATCCGACTCGTAAGCCTGCGGACAACTTACTCGATCGAATCTTCGGGACCGACCAGCCTAATCGCAAATGGGTGACCGACATCACGTATCTGCCAACACAAAGCGGCTGGGTGTACTTGGCGGCAGTTCTCGATCTCTTCAGCCACAAGATCGTTGGTTGGTCCATTGGCAACAGCTTGGGCACGACGTTGGTCAGCGAGACGCTGCGGCAGGCGATCGAATTGCGTGGACCTGATACGAAGCAGTTGCTGCACCACAGCGATCGCGGCTGC
>CAUJKL010000234.1 GCA_963204995.1 Planctomycetota bacterium
TTTTTTTGGACTGCGGTGACTTGTCACCGCTTTGCTCTCCAGTGCGAAGCACTTTTTCAGCATCACCGCAACTTACATTGGATAGCGAATAATTGGCGCCAAGTCGAAAAATACCAAAGCGGCGATGAATCGTCGCACTCCCAAAAGTGCAAAACTGGAACTAAGGAGTGCTGGGACTTGTCATAGCTTTCCCATTTTCCTCCCGACTATTTCGTCGCGATCACGCCGACTCGTAGCGTACCATCGGTATGCCACGGATCGCCGCCGCCGTTTCGCCCTTGGAGGACTTGTTGAAAACCGGGCACGTCGTACGTTTCGGCAAGCTTGCTCGTCTGCTGCAAGTCCGCCAAGAGTTTGTCTCGCTCGACATCCAAGTCGGCTGCGATGTGATGCGTAATCTGACCGGTCGTGTGGCTCAGGCCCACGCGTTCGTCGTAGGACGCAGAGCCGATCCAAACCGGACGGCCGTCCTGGTTCGGTTTCGGCGTTTGCCAAAAGCGGACATGATTGCGTTTGCTCGGGTCGCTGCCGACAGGCCTTTCGAACGCTAAGTCTTCCTTGCGCCCAAACAGAAACAGGCTGCTAACCGGTGCCTCGTCATACGAACGCTTCAGAACCGTGTCGGCAGCGATCTTCACATCACTTCTTAGGCCCAGTGGATTGGCAGCATACCAGTTGGCGGCTGCCATGATCTCTTTGACCTCCGCTTCCGTGCCGATCAGAGCCACGTTGAGCGGGTCTCCCGGATGACGGTCGCTGGTCTCCGTGACTCGCGGATTGTCGTCGAACGTAGGATGACGCTTGGCATACCGTGTCCACGCAAACGGAACGATCAAGTAGGCGACGACCAAGTAGGCGATCAGCAAGACCGCAATGCCATGCACTGCCCGCCGGACAACGCTCGCGCGTTTCGCGGACGGATGAGGCGACGACGTCGCTGATTCTGAATCCATGTTTTCTCCAGATCGTCCCACCATCGCGATCAAGTAAGTTGTCTATTATACTGACCGGTCCACCAAGCGCGGAAAACGCTCTTCGCGAGATTTCGTCAGACCTTGAATGATATAGGAACTCCGATCATGCATGTAAGTCGCTACTTGCTATTGTTGATCCTGGCGACGACTGCCACATCCCACTTGGCTGCCGACGACAAGTCCGCCAAGCAAAAGCCCAACGTGCTGTTCATCGCGATCGACGACTTGAATCATTGGGTCGGCCACCTGGGCCGAAATCCGCAAACGCGCACTCCTTATCTTGATCGTATGGCCGAGATGGGCGTTACGTTCACGCGTGCGAACTGTGCCGCGCCAGTCTGCAACCCGTCGCGGGCGGCGTTGATGTCCGGCATGCGCCCCAGCACGACCGGTGTCTACGACAACGGACAAGATTGGAAGCCAGTGATCGGCAAGGACAAGACGCTGACGACGCAATTTCTGAACGCGGGTTACAACGTGTTCGGTGCTGGCAAGATCTATCACAGTAGCGAGCATCGAGAAGGCGAATGGACGGAGTATTTTGATAAGTCCGGCGGCACGAAGTTGACGCTGCATCCTGCGGCCAAGGATGACGGCGTTGGCGGGATCAAGTTCGGCCCGCTGGCCAACAGCGACGAAGACATGCCGGACTATAAGGTGGTCAGCTATGGCTTGGAGAAACTACAAGCCAAGCACGACAAGCCGTTCTTCATGGCGATTGGCATCGTCAAACCGCACATGCCGTTCAGTGTGCCGAAAAAATACTTCGAGATGTTTCCCCTCGACAAGATCGAATTGCCACCCACTCGCGAAGACGACCTGAACGACGTGCCTCCGGCTGGCATCAAGATGGCCAACCCGGACGGCGACCATGCTCAAATGCTCAAGTCCGGTCGGTGGAAGGAAGCCGTACAAGCTTATTTGGCGACGATCGCCTTCTGCGACGCACAGGTCGGTCGGCTGATCGACGGACTGAACGAATCGGCCTATCGCGACAACACGGTTGTCGTCTTGTGGGGAGACCACGGCTGGCATCTGGGCGAGAAACAACACTGGCGTAAGTTCGCGTTGTGGGAAGAGGCCGCTCGCATGCCGTTGATCTGGATCGCTCCCGGTGTCACGAAGGCGGGCGGGGTGTGTGAGCGTCCGGTGGATCTCATGACGCTCTATCCGACTCTGTGCGATCTGGCCGGCATCCCGACTCCGGCGCACGTCGAAGGCCCGAGCATTCGGCCGCTACTCGCCGATCCGACGGCCAAATGGGATCAACCGGCGCTCACCACGTTCCATCGCAACAACCACAGTTTACGTAGCGAGACGTGGCGTTACATCCATTACGCGGATGGCGGCGAGGAGTTGTACAACCACGACTCTGATCCGTACGAGTGGACCAACGTCGCAGCCGACGCCAAGTTCGCGGAAGTGAAAGCGGGATTGGCGAAGTGGGCACCGAAGAACAACGTCGCCGAGCTGCCTCGCACGCAACGAACGACCACTGGTGCCGGCAAGAAGAAACGAACGTGAAAAGGACCAGGGGGCAGAACTATTTGCGATCTCCGTGAAAATAGTCCTGCCCCATTTTTTGACCCGGGCTCTTTGTCTTCTTCGTGCTCGTACTCGTACTCAGCATCGCGGTACTCGTACTCGTACTCAGCATCGCGGT
>CAUJKL010000235.1 GCA_963204995.1 Planctomycetota bacterium
GGTTTTCTCGATGAGTCATGAGGCCCTCGTCATCTCTTTGTGGCGAGGGCCTCTTTGCGTTTCTGCGAAGCCCCGCTGCGGCTGTCTGCCGTGCGAAGCGCAAGTTTCACGAGGACGGCGATCACGTCTGACAATTGAGTGCGGCCAGACGACGTATCGTCTCTCCATGTCAGTCGTGTTGATTCGTGTTGTGCCAGGTCAATTCGTCTTTGGCTTCGCGACATCACCTGCCAACGGCCGACAGATCAACATCTTCAACTTTGATCTTGCACCTATCAGCTTCCCGGCGAGGATGTCTTCTTCGGTGAATCGTGCCAGCAGGATATCGCCGTCTGTCGAGCGATTGCGGTCGTAGGAAATGTAGAGCGTACCGTCCGGCCCTTGGAAGCCATCGGGATAAGAGATGCCATTTCGCTCGTCAAGCACGAGTCCACCTTGCCACGACTTCCCTTCATCATCGGACAGCCAGGTGGAGAGCATGACACGGCCCTGGTGCGAGTCGATCGCGTCGCCATGCTTGATCAATAGGATGCGGCCCGAAGCCAGACGCCGGACATGAAAACGCGCGTTCGGTTGCCGAATTCCGGGCGGTTCGTTGGGTTCGGTCCAGGTCCGTCCGCCATCCGACGACGTAGTCTCCATGATCCCTTTCACGGTGCGGGCCAACATCCATAGGGTGCCGTCTTTCCGCTCGACAATCATGTGTTCGTGCCAGTCGGGATTGGGGAACCGAACGCAGCCACGGCGTTCCCAAGTCGCTCCCTGATCGCTCGAAACGAAGACGTTTGCGCCGCGTAGCGGATCGAGTTCCTTAAAGCAGCCTTTGAATTGACGAAAGCCTTCGCGTTGATCCAGCGATATCGGCAGCATCCATTCGCCGGTTGATAGAACGGTTGGCTTATTGAGCGTGACTCCATGCCAGATGCGTCGAGGTTCTGACCAGGTGGGAGTTTCCGCATCGGGGTTCTCACAAACTGCGGCCCAGACTCCGGCACGACCATCGAACATATCCATCGACTGGTCGAAGATCAGCCACAGGCGGCCCAGCGGATCAGTCCAGAGATTGCCCACGAGGATGCTGCGTTCGGCGGGCAGGTCTTTCGAGTGAGAATCGACAACCAGACGGGGCGACGACCAGCTTTCTCCATCATCATCGCTGGTCGCCAACACGAAGAACGCTTTGGGGCTATCCCCGCCCGCGACCCAACAGGCCCACAATCGCCCGCCCCGCGTGCGCTCGATGCCAATTGTCATGCCGTAATCCAGCTTGTCGTAGTCGTACTCAGGCAGCGGCGACGTGTTCAGCTTAGGTGGGACAAGTGCGAGGTCCGCGATCTTCTCCATGGCGGCGATCTGGTCGGATTGCGCCGCGGGTTCGTCGGCGGCAACACTTCCCACGACCGCTAGTAACAGTAACTGCGTGTGAATGAACTTCATTCTTATGCCTTATCTCTTGATGACGTGTGCGTGTAAGTCGCGTCGAGTTAGTCGGTTGATTTTGCTCGTCGAATTGCGAAATCGACTAGCTCTTGGCAATGAAAGAAGCCTGGCCAGAAATTGTGACCTTGCCCCTCGACGACAACCAGTTCGACAGCATCTCCGGCGTTGGCTTGTTTGTAGCGTTCGACAAGTGTCGCCGAGTTCTCTTTTAAGGGAACGACGTTGTCGATATCACCATGAATAATGAAGACAGGCACCTTCGCTTTGGCCAGAACATCGATCCGCGCGATGGGATTGTACTCGTCAAGCTTGGCGGCCAGTTCGTCGGGCTGGAGTTCGTATGCCGGCGCGGCGCGGTTCAATCCCGGATAAGTCCGCAGATCGAACACGGGATAAATGCCTGCGATGCCTGCCACTTTGTCCGTATTACGAATCGCCCAACTGCTGACCCACAATCCGCCACGACTTCGTCCCAGCAGACACGGCTTGGTGGCGAAGCCACGGTTCTCGGTCAGTTCGCGATACAAGGCGGTAAAATGCTCCTGCCCCGCCGGGCTGCCATACGCTTCGCCAACCTCAATTCCGGCGACCGCAACACCGGCGGCAACAAACTGCTCGTGCATCCATTTCTCGTGGCTGTCGGGATAGCGCGGCAGCGTCGGCGCGTACATGATCCACGGCTGTGGCTTCTGTCGCTTCTCTTCCGGTGGCCACAGAATGAATGCCGACCGGCCCTCCACCAAGAACGATTCGCCGGGCAGAATCAGGTTCTTGACGGGTGCGGCAGTCGCTTCCTCTTCGGCTTTGACTCGCACGACAATGCAAAGCGACAGCAATGCCACGACCCAAATCAAACGCATGATGTTCTGATTCGTCATTCAGTTCTCTCCATGTTGCTTGCAATGCAATCAGCGTGGTTCGCCGCTATTTACTCAAACGATCCAGGCTCACTTTCAGGAAATGTACGCCGTCCCTATTCATGAACACTGTCCCGACATGTTGATCATCGAGCTGAATAGTTCGCGCCGAGTAGTACCGTGCCGAAATATTCGTCTCGGGGAGCAGGACCACTGTCCGTTCGGCGTTCCAACTTTGGCCGTCATCCGACGACAAATTGAATCGCAAGCCTTTGTTGTCGTTGCCAACTCCCCACGTCACCAACACACGTCCGTCCGACAGAGCGGTCAGATACCGGCCTTCGGCGTTGTCGCGTTTGTCGGGGACTGCGGGAAAGTTGTCGACCGGAGTCCAACGATGGCCTTCACCGTTAGAGTAGAGCAATACCGGCCCCATCGCCAATAAGCTTCCCCGCGCAGTCCGCACAATCTGCTGAAACTCGTGCTGTACGCCACCCGGCTCGATAAGTGGAAACTCGGTCAAGTCGCTGGTGCGGGGATCGAACAGCCGCGGCGGCCCTACACGCAGCGGCAGCAACCAGCGATCGTCGTTCCACGAAAGTACGTTATGACGGACTGCTCCCAGGTGCTTGCCATCGATCGGTCCGATCAACTGCTGCTCGCTCCATGTCCGCCCCTTATCGGAGCTGATCGCGTATAGCAACGCTCGTTCGTAGTATCCATCGTTGGCTTTGTCGTCGGCGATACAGTTCCAGGTCACCAGGATGCGATCATCGGGCAAAGTGTCGGCAGTTCCAGGGTAGACCTCGAACTTCTGCACTTCGCGAATCAGCTTCGGCCGCTTTGCCGAAGTCGCGATCGGCTCTGGCTTCGACCAGGACTCGCCGTCGTTGCCGGAGCGAGCACACATCAGCACGTTCTCACCTTTGTAGACAACGACCAACATGCCACTCTTCGTGCGACAGATCGAAGGATGAATATGACCACCGATCCGTTCCGCAAGAATCGACACGGGTTGTTCATCGGCGCGCAGGTATGCACTTTGGAGGAGACTCGCGAGCCAACAAGTTCCTGCCAATACGCCAAATCGAATCGCTCTGAGCGGTGATGTCATGACGTTATGTATCCGGGTGAAATGGTAAAACGCTCACTTTACTATGACCATCCACCCGGCGACAGCGACAATTGGAGCTTGCAAATGTCGCGTCACGCGTTCAACTGCCAGATCGCGAAGTTCAACACACTTGCAAAGCCCACCCACGCCAGGTACGGCACCATAAAGCTTCCTGCAACTCCTGAACGCCGGAAGAACTCCACCGTCGTCGCAAGAATTGCCAGCCACAGTATTACGATCTCGACAAATGCCCAGCCCGGCTGATGAAACGCAAAGAAGATCCACGACCACCCGACATTTAAAACAAGTTGCACGCC
>CAUJKL010000236.1 GCA_963204995.1 Planctomycetota bacterium
CCGCAAACTGCATTTCACATGAAGAGCAGCTACGCGTGCGAGACGCCGGTGCTCGATGAAAAACACCTCTACGTCTACTTTGGAAATGTCGGAGTGTATTGCTTCGATTTCACCGGCAATCCAGTGTGGTCGAAGGACTCGAACCGCATGAGACGCGCAACGGCTGGGGAACTGCAGCGTCTCCCGTGCTGCATGGTGAGCGTCTCTATATCGTGAATGACAACGACGAAGACTCCTACCTATTGGCACTCGATAAGAACACGGGCGAGGAAGTGTGGCGGATGCCGAGAGATGAAAAAAGCAATTGGTCCACGCCGTATGTCTGGCAAAACAGCCGACAAACCGAGAGCGTTACTTCAGGCAGTGGCTGAAGCAAGAAGGCCAGTGGGTCGAGCAAGACGAAGAGCTTGTTGAAGTCGATTCGGAGAAGGCATCGTTACCCATTCCCGCGCCGACCTCTGGTCGGATTGTGAAGATCCTCAAGCGCGACGGCGACACAGCGGAAGTCGGCGAAGTGATTGCCGAGATCGACGATGACGCGAGTCTAAGGCAAGAGCAAGATGCTCAAGAGCAGACCGCCGCCCAGTCCAAGCGGCTCGACGAGCATCGAACGGTAGTCGCAAAAACTCAGCCGCGGAGGGCACCCGAGCACGCTGATACGGCCACGAGCGTCGAGGCACTGGCAGCTTGTAACGTGTCACGCCCCAAGCAAATCGCCCGCGAAGATGCCGACGAACACGCCCCCGTTGCTGACGCTTTGGGTTACGATGCGCCACGAGCAACCGAGCCGCGCCCTCGGAAAGACGAGCAACCAGCGCTGTCAACGGAGACCGCGGCCACGGGGCGCGAGGAAGAGATTGTGCCGATGAGCATGATTCGTCGCCACATCGCGGCGCGGCTCGTGGAAGCCCAGCAGAACAGCGCGCTGTTGACCACCGTCAATGAAATCGACATGTCTGCGGTAATCCAACTGCGGTCGGAACTCCGCCAGACGTTCCAAGAGCAACACGGCGTTAGGCTGGGCTTTATGTCCTTCTTCGTCAAAGCGGCGATCGAGGCTCTCAAGCAGTTTCCGGAGGTCAATGCCGAGGTCCGCGGCAACGATGTCGTCTTCCGCAACTATTACGACATCGGAATCGCTATCGGCGAAGGTAGGGGACTGGTTGTGCCCGTGCTTCGCAACGCCGATCAGTTGAGCTTCGCCGAAGTGGAATCGGCCATCGACGACTTTGCCAACCGCGCCGGGAACAATCGACTCAGGCCGGAGGAGTTGACCGGTGGGACGTTTACCATCAGCAATGGCGGCATCTATGGCTCGCTGCTCGCGACACCCATCGTCAATCCGCCCCAGAGCGGCGTGCTCGGCATGCACGCCATTCAGGACCGCCCCGTGGCTCGCGAAGGACAGGTCGTAATTCGACCCATGATGTACGTCGCCCTGACCTACGACCACCGTATCGTGGATGGTCGCGAGGCCGTGGGATTCCTGCGCCGCATCAAGGACCTGGTCGAACAGCCCTCGCGGATACTGCTCGAAGTGTGACGTGATTTCAGGTACGGCTGAGAGCCGTTTCTATGGCGGCTCCGATGTACCATTTGCAAGTACGGACGGAGGTATGAGATGAATGTCAAGTTGAAGGAAGACTACGGCTACGACGCTTGCGTGGCGACAGATTTACGCTGGTTGCTCGTCCGGCAGCGGTGGATAAGTAACTCGCGTTCCTTCCAGATGGGCAAACGCGGTGAGCGTGTGCGGTTTGGTGGGGCCAGCGGTTAAGATGTGCTGGACGGGGATGCCGCGCACCACCAATGCGTCGGCGATCATCGAGCGATGGCAGCGCCACGGCACCGCCTCGGCACACATAATGGCTGTCGGCTTCTGCTTCGCGAGTTGGATGAGTTTCTCCAAAGACTCTGCGAAAGACGCTGTTTGCATGTAATCGGCGAAACCTCGAAACGATGCATTGCGCCAGCCGGTATTCGTCGAATCGCGATGTGCATGACGCAAGCCACCGAGCGCCTTCATGTGCCGGTAGCTGAAACGCCGATTGTGCAACGCTTTGCCAAGCGTTTCGCGGTTGAACTGCGGATTGTGCCGCGAACGGGGAATCGTGCGCACGTCAACCAATCGCTCAACACCGTGCGCCCTTAGAATCTGCACCAAGTCATCAAGGCTTCTCGTCGAGTGGCCCACAGTGAAAACAGTCGGTGCTGACTTGGACATGAGAAACTACCGCCTGACCGGGAAATCAGCCGCTGAGCACGAGCTCGCGGTTCGGTCAAACACGCAGGACCGAAGGTCGGCTCGCCAGCGGCTGACGCTCTCGGCCCCCAGCTTGCTCACGTTCTGAACAGTTCGGACCACGCACTAAGATCTCGTACAGGCCCGGTTAATTTTGCGACTTACTTCTTGCTGAGGAAAGCCTGGACGTCGGCGATCGCGAGCTCAACCGGGTCGCGATGAAACGGGTCGGAGACGGAATCAAGTTCGGACTTCAACTCTTTGGATAGATGCTCGGCTGCCTGTTGGGCGGACGTGCCACTGATCCGCATTTCGGGGAAGCCTTGATGATGGACCTCGACGGTGTCTGTACCACAATGGTTGCATGAACTCTGCGTAACGACGATGTGTCTCGGATCGGCGCTCATGGATCACTCCTTCCTGGGCAACATGCCCGTAGCATTCTCCAGCCTGCTTAACGGAAGATTATCGTCAGCAACACCAGCGAGTTATCGACGCCGGTAATGGTGTGAGGTGCTCCGGCGGGCACGAACGTCCATTGGCCGGTCTTCAGTGAGTGCTTGTCGCCGTCGATTGACAGCGCGACCCAACCTTCCAGGCACTGGACCGTGATCGGGCCCTTCACATGGTGCTCGTGACAGACCTCGTGTTCTTTGGGAACCACCATCCGAATCGCCTCGAACGCGTCGTCCTTGATCAGCGCAAGGGTCTTGGCTTCGGTTAGGGTCTCGCTTTCGGGTCGTAAATCCACCGGCGCGCCGGGGCCTGCGTGTGGAATGGACATCAAATTCTCCTTTCGTTGTGTGGAAGCACGTCAGCAACGGAGAAACCGATTTTCAAGATCTCTCGCTGGCGCGTCGCATTACGATTACGGGCCACACAGTTCTGTGGCGTAAGCTCAAGGTTTGACGATGAACCAATTGCGGGTTCGCCGACCAATCACCGTTATGCAAGACTCGTGCCATTGTTGACGAGCGGCAGATGTGTTCTTGCTGGCCGTAGCGAAAGTCGCCGAGACTTTTTGCCAGTCAGAGGTAGTCCAAAACTCTTGGCGAGTTTCGCTACTGATCAATCCTCAACTGCCGCTCGCTTAAGACGTCAACAGATGGCGACACTGACACCCTTGAGTGGCCAGGG
>CAUJKL010000237.1 GCA_963204995.1 Planctomycetota bacterium
AATAAGACCCGCCGCTGGCGGCGTCAAGAGATCAGCGGAGAACTGTTGCATGGCAAGAAAAGGCACGCGTCGGTCGAAACAAGGGACGCTGCTCTCCGCAGCGGTCCCGCTGAAGTTCGACCAGAAGCTCGTCCTGAACCAGTGGATGCTGTCGCTGTTCGAAGTCAGTAGTTTTGACAAGTTGGCCGAGCATCTGAAATCACTGGACTGGGAAGGTCTGGACGAAAACAACGTCCACAAGTTCCTGCACCAGTTGAAGTTGCTGTGGGAGTACGAAGAGTTCCCCGGCGACACGCTGCTCGGCTACGACCAGAACATTGTCAGGCACACGCAGACGCTCAGCGAAAGGCGAGCCCAGCCTTTGCGCTGGAAGTATTTTCAGTACCTCTCGTTGCTGTTCACCGAAGTTTTCCTTGACCGCTTCTTCCGTGACCCGGACAAGCTGCTCGCCGACCTCAACCAGCACGTCGCCAAGTTCAATGAGGGAAGAGCGGTAAGGGAACAGCTACCAGCCTACGTGCCGGACGACTTGCGAAAGCTGGCGTTCTGGAATGCCACGGGCAGCGGCAAGACCCTACTGATGCACGTCAACATTCTCCAGTACCAGCACTACCTGCGCTTGCATGACAAAGCGAAGGGGCTGAACCGCATCATCCTGCTGACGCCAAACGAGGGCCTTTCCAAGCAACACCTCGAAGAGTTTCACGCTTCGGGAATGGACGCCGAACTATTCTCGAAGACTGTGTCATCGGGAGGGGGCCGGTCGCTGTTTTCGGGCCGGTCAGTCGAGATCATCGAAATCACCAAGCTCAAGGAGGAGATGGGGCTGAAGACCGTCGCCATCGACGCCTTCGAGGGAAACAACCTCGTGCTGGTCGATGAAGGCCACCGCGGAGCCAGTTCCAGCCTAGAAGGGGCATGGATGAGTGCCCGCAATCGGCTATGCGAAAGTGGCTTCTCGTTCGAGTATTCCGCCACCTTCGGGCAGGCGATGAAGGGGAAAGGCGACCTTGAAGCGATCTACGCCAAGAACATCCTGTTCGACTACTCGTACAAGTATTTTTACCGGGACGGCTTTGGGAAAGACTATCGCATCTTCAACCTCGCCGATGATTCCGACGAGGAACGCCGCCGTCTGTACCTGACGGCCTGCCTTGTCGCCTTCTACCAGCAGCAGAAGCTCTACGCCGACAACCCGAACACGTTCCGGCCATTCCTGCTGGAGAAACCGTTGTGGGTCTTCGTGGGAGGGAGTGTCAACGCCGTGCGGACGCAGAACAAACGTCAGGTGTCGGATGTCGTTGACATCCTGCTCACGCTCGCCGAATTCGTGAAGAACAAGCGAGAAACGATCAACCTGCTGGAGCGGCTGCTCAGTGGAAGTCCCGGCCTGCTCGACCAGCGGGAGAAGGAAATCTTTGCCACGGCGTTCCCGCACTTGGTTTCTACCAAGTTGACCGCCGAGCAAATCTACGATGACATCCTGAAGGTGTTGTTCAACTCGACGACTAAAGCAGCCATGCACGTCGAGAACCTCAAGGGGACAGACGGCGAGATCGCTCTGCGATTGGGCGAAAACAAAGAGTTTGGTCTCATCAACGTGGGCGATGCCGCCAATCTGTGCAAGCTGTGCGAGGAGCATCCCGAACTGCTGGTTGTCACCGAGAAGGAGTTTGCCGGTTCGCTATTCCGAGGACTTAACGACGATGGCTCGACCGTCAACGTGCTAATCGGATCGAAGAAGTTCACAGAAGGCTGGAATAGTTGGCGAGTCAGCACGATGGGCCTCATGAACATCGGACGCACGGAAGGCTCGGAGATCATCCAGTTGTTCGGACGTGGCGTGCGTCTGAAAGGCCACGGCATGACCTTGAAACGTAGCAGCCAGCTTGAAGGCATTGACCGCCCCGACAGAATCCATCTGCTGGAGACGCTCAACATCTTCGGTATTCGGGCCGACTACATGCGGCAGTTCAAGGAGTACCTCGAAGAAGAAGGACTTCCCGGCAATGAGGAACGCATCGAGTTTATTCTGCCCGTGGTGAAGAACTTGAACGGCAAGAAGCTCACGAGCGTTCGCATCCAAGAGGGCAAGGACTTCAAGCAAGATGGTCCAAAGCCAACACTCGATTCACCACCCGACCGGCTTCTGCGCCATCCCGTGGTGTTGAACTGGTATCCCAAGATTCAGGCCCAACAGAGCAAGGGAGTCGCCAAGACAGACGACTCGGCAGAGAAGCACGAAGGGAAGCTGGATGAGCGGCACCTCGCCTTCATGAACATCGACGCCATTTGGTTCGAGCTTCTGCACTTCAAGAACGAACGGTCGTGGTACAACCTGAATCTTGATCGGAATTGCATCCTGCGTCTTCTCTCACCGCCTAACAACGATTGGTACAAGCTCTTCATCCCGCCCGAGGAGTTGGAGTTCACACAATTCGACCGTGTTCGCCGCTGGGAAGAGATCGCCGTCGCCCTGCTCAAAAAGTACATCGACCGCTACTACAAACACAAGAAGCAGGAATGGGAGTCGGACTTTTACGAATACCACGAGCTTCGGGAGGACGATCCCAACTTTGTGTCGGAGTACCGACTGCTGATCGACCAGTCGCAGGACACCATCGTCGAGAAGCTCGGCGAACTAAAAGAGAAGATCGAGGATGGCTCGCTGGCCGATTGGACCTTCGGCAACCTGCACGCCATCTCGTTTGGCCAGCATCTTTACCAGCCGCTACTGCACTTCAAAAGCGACTTCGTGGATGTCAGCCCCGTTTCCCTGAACGAAGGTGAGAAGGAGTTCGTCAACGACCTCCGCACGTTCTACGATGGCACCCCGTCGTTCTTCGAGGATCGGGAACTGTACCTGCTCCGCAACATGAGCCGAGGCCGTGGCATCGGCTTCTTCGAGGCCGGGAACTTCTACCCTGACTTCCTGCTGTGGCTCCTGACTGACGACAAGCAGTACGTCACGTTCGTCGATCCAAAAGGCATCCGAAACCTAGAAGGCCCAGACGACCCCAAGATTCGCTTCTACCGCACGATCAAGGAACTCGAAACTCGTCTCGCCGACCCCAACGTAATCCTGAACTCGTTCATCATCTCGAACACACCGTTCCGACACGTCCGCTGGTGGACCGAAGATTTGTCGAAAGACCAGTTCACCAAGGCGCACGTCCTCTTCCAGAAGGAAGAACGTGCGACGTATATCAAGCGCCTGCTCACCACGGCAGCGAGCGACCAACAGGTGACCGTGGAGGCGTGATACCGCTCGCAAGATGCGTTGGCACTCCACTTGCCTGTACGTCGTACACTCACCGCCGCGAAGCCACGAGGCGTGAAGCTCGGTGTCTCCCGCCCTGGACGCCGGGACGGGAAAAAGGCTCATCGCCAAGCTGGCTTGAAGAAAGCCCGCACAGCGGCAGCCAAGGCCCAGAGCGAGACGTTTGACGACGAGTACAGCGACTTATTCCCCATCGACAGAATTACGCGACAGCGGCGAATCACTTCAAGCGATCGCGGACAATCTGAATAGGCAGGGCCACACAACACGTCGCGGGAAGCCTTGGAATCCGATGCAAGTCTCACGACTCTTGAAGCGTGTTTCGTGAAGTTGCAACGTGGCGTAATTCTCGCTCCGGCCTTCCTCGATAACACCACAATCGCTTTGACATCCATGTCAAAAGTATTGCTTGACGCCTGGCTGAACTGGACGACGGCGGGGCGTCGTTTCCGCCGCCGATCGTGTATTGCGTGCGTGCTCGAATCGCTCCGCCGCGATTGCCGTGATGCGATACTGCGGGCGTTTGCTGCCTCTGGCCGATACGTCCAGGGCGACCAGTTCGCCCGACGTGATCCAGCCAAGAACCTTCGCGCGTCCAACGTGCAGGCGAGCGGCGTACTGCGTGACTGAATAGGTAGTTGGCTGCGAGTCGTCCATTCCGATAATTCCCTTTATTGGGGTTCGTGACGTCTAACGACAATTGTACGGTCGGCTCGCGATGTTGACATCGCCGGCGAACAGTGGTTAGACTCGCAATGCCGCCGCTGCTGAACGTGCCTTCCAATGCTTTACCGTCACGACCAGGAGTAACTTTTGACGTCCGTGTACTACCAGGCAACGTACTAGCGTTAAGGATTCGCGTCCGATAAAATCGAGAACGCCACGGACGGGGTGAAGGAAACGCAGTTTCTTCGAAGAGGGCACGTCCGATGGTGTTTGGCTTTTTCGAACCCAAGCCCCCAGAAGTTCCCCACGATCCGCCAACCGAAAAACAACTTGCCTAAGCCGCCAAGTTGGGAATCGTCGTTACCCCTGGAATGAGCAAGTGGGAACTCTCGGACGCGATCAGCGCGCACGAAAAAAAGAATCCCAAGGCACAACGTCAGCTCGAACATATCGCCGCGCGACGCGAAGCCAAGAAGCCGAAAACGCCTGAACCGTCGCCCGAATTGATTCAGGCCGTAGATCGCTGGAATCAGTTTGGAGACTCAACGGTGTATGGTCTCGCCGTGTACCAAAGGGGAAAGAAACAGTTGTGCAAGTCGAGCAAGCCGAGCTGACAGAAGACAACAAGCTACGTCTGGCACTTGTGGCACCGGTTAGACACAAGGATCGCTACATCGGCGATTGGATGGAATGGGACAAGTGCTTCGAACTGCCGATTGAGAAACTTCTGTACTTTGAACCGCTGAACGCCGAGTTTCATGGCGCGGGCCTGGACGGATACATGAAAGCCGTTGAACGCGGTTTGAAGATTGCCGACACGCTTAAGTAACTGGGAGGCACGCCATTCGATGAAAGCCACAGAACCATCAGTAGGCACGTATCGTGTAATCATCGTGAAAACACACTATGAGAAACGACCACCTTCTAAAATCCCAATACGCGTTCGCCCACTTGCAGGGCAGGGGTTTCCGACCTACCTCAATGTTCATTTTTCCAAAAAACTGCGCTCCGACTTACCTCTCGGCACATTGTTTAAGGTCCAAGTAACTCTTGTGACTCCTCAGTGGCGTCAACGGTATCTCACCGCGTGCGGCGAACCCACCGTCGTCACTCGCGACGAGGCAGCCGCGTTTATACGTGAGCGATACAGGCCACCACCGAAGCCAAGTGACTAACAGAAACTGGAAGCCTCACAACTTTCGTTTTTAGGATCGCGGCCGGCGATGGCTGCTTCGATCTCCTGCCGGAGCATCGCCCACGTCTGGGTAGAATCCTGTCGCGTGCTTGAAATCTTGATAGAACTCAAACTCCACTTCGGCAAATAGGTGCGACTTTACTTCATGGCTGCCCGTTTCCAGTTCGAGGAACAGCGCTAGTAAGTCAATTGCGATCTCCCTGCACGCGTCCAGCAGCTCAGTGGAGTGCTCCTCAGTCTCAGGCGGGGCGTCGATGGTAAACGCAGACTCCATGCCCTTAAATCCTGCGACCGCGTCCCGTATTGTGATGATAGCGCGGTGCTCCAGCGGGGCTAGCATACACTTCACGTTCTCGAACCGTGATGGGGTGATCTTCGGTGCCGCGATCGGGGCCAAATCTCGCCGCACGTTCTCGAACAGTGATGGGGTGATCTTCGGTGCCGCGATCGGGGCCAAATCTCGCCGCACGTTCTCGAAC
>CAUJKL010000238.1 GCA_963204995.1 Planctomycetota bacterium
GATCGCGGTCTTCGAGAACCTGGAATGCGTCGCCCAGGCAGTTGAGCAACTCGGGCTTCAAGGCAGTATCTCGAATCTGTGCCTCCGCCAAGCGAACATTTCGCTTCGCCTTCGCCGTTTTGACGCTCGGCACGTGCTCGCGCGAACTACGGCGAATACACACGTCCAGCGGCTCGATTCCGACTCGCGCCGAAGTCAACGAATCCAGCATCGTCTCACGAACGCGACCCTCGAACCTGATCAATGGATGTTGTGGAGCAAGCCTGACTTGTGCAATTCGCTCGGCGGCGTGTGTGCCGTTCGGTGGAATCTCGACGAACATCAAGTAGGCCGATGCCATTGTTGGCTGCCTGTCGATCTGTTGTCGCAGGCGAGTTGCATCTTCAGCAGAAAGGCGATCACCGGCATCGAGCCACAGCACCCAGTTGCCGGTAACGTGCGAGAGACAGAAGTTGCGAGCGAACGAAAAGTCATCCTTCCATTCACATTCGACGACCTTCGCGTCGAAGCCCTTGGCCACCTCGATGGTCGTGTCCGTCGAGCCTGTATCCGCGATCACGATTTCGTCCGCGATCGATTGAATCGACTCCAGAGAGTCTCGCAAGAAATCAGCCGCGTCGCGGACGATCATGGCAACCGTGAGACGCGTGGATCTGACAGACTGAGACATCGTTCGCCCTCCATGGCGATAGCAAATCGAGGATTCCGAGGAACTGGCGCGGGGAAGTTTAACCACTCCCGCAGCTTACCGATAGGGAGATTTGCTTTGCTAGCAGCGATGCTCGGGATCACATGCGTGATACAACAGGCCGCAGTCGGCGCGACGAGATCCGTGGCACGGTGAACCGAGTAACTTAGAGCAGGCTATCCAACAGAAGTCGCATCTTGCGAAGTTCGACCATGTGATCGACGTCTGGCATTTCGGTGATGTGGACGCAGAGCGCACGGTTATAGTTGACACGACTTAGCTGACTAATGAGCTTGCCGTAATCAACTTCGCCTTGCCCGACGCGGACCTGAAGTTGATCCTTCTTCGTATCGCGGAGCAGCACGTGATAGACGTACTTCATCAGCTTGTCGATGCTTTTCCCTTGATGCGGGCCGAAGATATAGTGGCTGGGATCGAGCGTAATTCCCAATCCCTTCACGTTGTCACATAGCACAGCTACCGTATCGGGATCTTCCGACAGACGACCGACTTGGCTGCGCATGCCGACGCGAACGCCTTGCAGTTCTGCCAGTGCGACCAACTTGCGGAGCCTTTCGACTTCCTCGTTAAATGGTGTGCCATGTTCACCGGAAGGGATCGTCAACGTGACGACCTTGGTTGATTTGGCCAACTGGCAGACGGCCGCGAACTGGCGATAGTAATCTTCGCCTTCCGCGTCGATCTCGACGGAATAAGCTGCAATGTTCAAGCGATGCGTGTCTCGGCACAACGCAATGGCCTTTTCCAAATCTGCCGCTACTTCACTTGGTTTCACCTGATTTCCACTCTCGTGAACCGTGATTTCAAGCGTCGTATATTCCAGGTCGGACAGTTTGCTGATCGCGTCCGTTAGGGACAGATCACGATAACACTCGGTTGATGCAGCGACGATCACTTCGTCTTCCTTTCCATGAAACCACGTCAAACTCGCCAAGCACCCTGGCGAAGGGTTAGCTTAGCGGCATTAGCCGTTTCGAGGCAACAC
Source organism: Planctomycetota bacterium (assembly GCA_963204995.1). Taxonomy (GTDB): domain Bacteria; phylum Planctomycetota; class Planctomycetia; order Pirellulales; family Pirellulaceae. Next base: position 1,695 of record CAUJKL010000238.1, read on the forward strand.
CGTTGCAACAAGGGATTTCCACACAGAAATTTCTTTGCTATTTGGTTAGGATAGAAACAACTCGGTTCGCGCGAAGCGTCGCCCGAGATAGAGATCGAACAAAAACAACGTGAAAGCTTGCTAGCTGCGAGCTGAATTCGCTCCCAGGAGATTGTTGCGATGCACAACGATTCGAACTACGACCGTCCTCAAAACGTGACACCCGCTTACATCGCGGCCGGGCACTACTCCCCGTCCCCCGCCGCCCAACCCATCATCGTTCAACAAGTTGGCAACCGTGGGGGAGCGATGTTCACGGCGTTTGCGATGCTCGGTTGGATTGCCTTTGGGCTTTGTGCGATGTTTCTCGTCGTCCAACTCCTCACGCTGTCCGACTACTTCGACACTTCCGGTGGCATTACCGAAAAATATGAATCCGGGGCTGTGTTTGCCGACAATAAGGTGGCCATCATTTCTATCACTGGCGTGATCATGGACGGCGAAGGTTATGCCAAAAGCCAAATCGATCGCGTTCGCGACGACGCGTCGGTCAAAGCCGTGGTCGTCCGCGTCGACTCGCCGGGCGGCACGGTCACTGGATCAGACTATATCTTCCATCACCTCAACAAGCTCCGCCAAGAGAGAGGAATTCCCTTGATCGTCAGCATGGGCAGCATGGCCGCGAGCGGCGGTTATTACGTCTCGATGGCCGTGGGCGATCAAGAGAAATCCATTTACGCCGAGCCGACAACAACAACTGGATCCATCGGTGTGATCATCCCGCACTACGACGTCAGCGGATTGATGGCGCGATATGACGTGAAAGACGATTCCATCGCCAGCCACCCGCGTAAGCAGATGCTGGCGATGACGCGACCGATTTCGGAGGAGCACCGCGAGTTGTTGCAGGCCTACGTCGACGAATCCTTCGATCGCTTCAAGGAGATCGTCAAACAGGGGCGGCCTGCGTTTCGGAAGGACGACAGTGCCTTGATTACATTGGCAACGGGCGAGATCTTCACGGCGGCAAAAGCCAAAGAGGCGGGGCTAGTCGACGAGATCGGCTTTCTTGAAGCGGCCATCGATCGTGCGATGGAGCTGGCTCATCTGGAGACCAGCAACACGAGCGTCGTCCGATACCTGAAACCGGCAAGCCTCTTCGACGTCTCGGGACTGA
>CAUJKL010000239.1 GCA_963204995.1 Planctomycetota bacterium
CGATACTCGGGTTCATTGGTGTGACCCAAGATGACCTCGTCGATATCGGTTTGAGCGAACTTCTTCGGCTTGATCTTGTGTTCCTGGCTGGCACCGAGCAAGTCGTACAGGAACGCCACATCGAGCTTCAACACCTCGATGAACTCGATAATGCCGCGATTGGCGATATTGAATTCGCCGTCGAAGTTGTACGCCCGCGGGTCGCTGTCGGTACCTAGTTCGGCGATCTTTCGATAGTTGATATCGCCCGTCAGCTCGGTGCTGTCCTGGTTCTTTTCGTCTTTGGGCTGGAAGGTGCCGATGCCGATGCGATCCTGTTCGCTGAGAATGACACGTCGGACCCGCACATCCGCGATCACCTTGGTCCAGTCGCCGTCACAAACCTTCAGACGTTCGCCGTACATGAACCGGCAGTAAGGACACAGTTCACCGACAATCTTGATCTCGAAGTCGGTGGCTGATTCGCCGTTGAGCTGTGCCGCGACTTCTTTACGAAATCGCTCCGGGATGAGGTGCAGCGGCTCCTCGTTCATCGGGCACCACAGTGTCTCGCCATTGGCTTCGTCGCGCCACCCGAGCGAGTACAGAGCGCCTTCGTCCGTCGCGCTGTAGCGTTCCAGTCCCTTCTTGAGCATGCGTGCGATCGTGCTCTTGCTGCTGCCGACGGGACCGTGGAGCAGCAGGACACGTTTCTCGATGCCGTAGCCTCGGGCGGCACTCTTCAGTGCGTTGGCAAGTTGCTCTAACGTGGAATCCAAGCCGAATACGGCGTCGCGACCGTTCTCAATCGGGTCGTCGAAAAAGTTGTAATGAGTTCGCTTCTCGCCTCGGGTCGGTTCATAAGTCTCGAAACCGTACGAGAGAAGCATATCGTAGACGCGTTGGAAAGCGTTTCGCGTGGTCTTGGGATTGACCCGCACGAGGTCAAGGTATTCCTCGAACGATCCCTCCCAATGCTTCTTGCGAAACTGAGTGACGTCTTGTCGTTCACCGATTAATGCAATGATATTGCGACTTTCGCTCATGACCGATGCCTCCTCAGTGGCTGGTTGTCCGCTTTGGCGAAACACCTACCGACTGTGAAATTCGCCCTAAAAAGTTGTGGTTGCATCTTGCACGTGACTGGCTCGATAGCCTCCTGCTGCGAGTCGCCGTGTGGACCGTTTTCCCTGGCCACACGACTCAACTACCATTCGCGCTCGACCGTTAATTGCTTGTTGCGACCAATCGGCGCAGCAGAAAGCATCCTTAGAAAGGAAGAGCCTCTGCTGACCAGCTTGGTTCACAGAGCAAAGCGAGAGCAGCCCTCAACGAGCCGGAACCGCAACTGCCGAGCACGAAACTTGAAAAAGAACGCTCGTGGGGAGGTGGCCGGACGGGCAGGCAAGATCCATCTCCGTACTAACATCAGCGCGGTACGGCAATCCTTGCCTTGTACAAGTCCGCTACCTCATCTCTACCCTTAACAGTAATTCGCATTTCGAATTGCGGCAACAGAGAAATGTTTTTATCGCGGTAGGATGCGCTTGTCCGTCACCGCAACGTAGTCACCGCAACATCTAGATGAGAAGCACTTTAGCCCACCTTGAACGGCGAAATTCTCTGTGCTTGCGCTGCTGCTGCAAATTGTTGGAATCATTCCGAACCAGCGCGACAGAACGCCGCCAATCTAAATCGGCGGTAATGGCCGCCGGGGGAGATTCTGTGACGAGTACGGCACAAAATTGGCACTCGCCGAGGGCGCGGAAACGGGATAACCAGAAACATCGCGCACCGGCTGCGGTGACATTTGCTGAGCATATCCCGGCGGAGCCGCCAAACTGCCGAGCAACTGGCGAGCGGGTGTTAACTGTGGGTTCATCGCCAAAGCTTGTTGAAGATGACCGACGGCTTGGTCGTTCATGTTTCGGCGCGTCAGGAGGAACGCCAGGTTGTAATGTGCTGTCGCTTCACCATGCACGGCGGCGAGTTGCCCGAAGGCCTCATCAGGCCTCCCAGCATCGATCAGAACAATGGCAATATTGTTGCGATATCGTTGGTTTGCTGGTTGCAACTGCACGGCTTGGCTGAGCGCTGCGAGTGCCGAATCGAGCATCCCTTGGCGAGCATAGATCATTCCCAAGTCGTTCATTGCCACCACATTCTTGGGTTCAAGTTCGATCACCTGGAGGTAGAGCCGTTCGGATTCGCGGAAGTTCCCCGTGCGGTCCAGCAGCCGCGCGTAGCCGATCATGGCGAGCGTATCATTGGGCGTCATTTGCAACGATTTCTGGTAGAGGGCCATCGCACCGGCGATGTTGCCATCCGCTTCGTAGACTTTCGCCGCGTGGTAGTTGAGCGCGCCACCAACGTCGCCCGGCCGGTTCGCGAGGCTGGTTGGGTCCACCGCCGGAATCGTTTGCGGTTTGATGCTGAATGCATCGCCCACTGCCGCGCCGCTGCTCCGCAGTGAGGCCAGCCAACCGCTTCCGGTGCTGGCGGGTGGTGGCTGAGGTGGCATTTGGGAGCCACTTTGTCCGGCGATGTTCTGTTGAGGAAAAGCCTGGGCCAGTTGGTCGTAGGGTCGCCGATTGGGATTGTCGAAGCCGTTCGACGTCGAGAAGGCGTCCATTGGCTGCGTCGCAAAGGGGTTCATCCCCGAGCAGCCGACCAACGCACCACCACAGATGACTGTGATGGCTGCAACGATGAATCGACTTAATTGCACCGTGCACCTCCTTGTGACGAGTACTTTCGGAATCCGACGCTAAGCGTGATTAGTTGCCGCCACCGGTCTGCCCGGATGCTTCCGGAAGTCGAGGTGCCGGGATCGAGTCCTTCAGGGCGCGATCGACGGCGTCGAAGTAATCTCCTGAGCCACCGACTGGAATGACATCTGTGAGCAGTACTTCTGGACGAGCGCCCTGTGGGGCGAGCTGTGTGATGGATGCTTGAACGGATTCCACGCGGGCGAGCGTTGCGTCGGGTGTCGCCCCGCGCAAGACGAACACCGTTCGCCGATGCGATGGCGCTTGCGTTACAATCCAACGAACTTTCAGAGCACCGGCTTGCGTCAACGTGTGCTTTTCGACGTCGAACAAGTGATCGCTGAGCGTATTCTCCATCCGCCAGCCGTTGTCGGTCATGGCGATCAGCGGCTGACGCACCAAGTCTCTATCCGCGTGACTAAACGGCTCGGGCCAGCAATTCATGCGATGCCAGTCCAAATGAACGCCTTCCCAAAACTCGGTCCACCCCGCCTGAGTCACGCCAGCCATCGCGACTGTGGCAGCGAATACAAGCGCCAGAGTAGTTCGTCGCATGCCTTCATCTCCAACGTCAGAAAACGCATACACGGAAAATACGGATACTGTTCGTTCTTATCGGCTTACCGGGTGGCAGCTATCCAGCCATTCCCGATGTGATGCCTGAAGTGAGGAGAGGCTGCCGGGAACCAGTTTTATTGGAGGGGTGTCTTGGGGCTCTGGGAAGATGGGGCGAATTGAGATGCAGTGAGTGCGAATGCTAACTCAACGAATGCCTGGAATTTCGCCAAGTAATCGGCTTCAGACGCTGCTTGATGCTGCTGCCGCGCGGACTGCGAGACAAACCTGATGTCGAGTTAGGTGAAACGCAACACGAAGGTCAGAACTCCTGATCCAAGAACCGAAAACTCTGGGATTCAGCGGATTCCCGATGAGGTAGTGGGAAAATAGAGTGATATCAAAATCCAATTCGTGGTCGTCCTGAATTCGTGGGGCCAGACGATGT
>CAUJKL010000240.1 GCA_963204995.1 Planctomycetota bacterium
ATCTACCCCCACAGCCTTTCGTTCTTCAATGCATCGATCGGTGGCCCGCGAAATGGTCACCTGCACTTGTGGGACAGCAACATAGACTGGGGACAGGATCTCTATTTCTTGAGAGACTGGATGGTCGCACATCCAGAGGCACAAGACGTAAAAGTGCTTAACTATGGGCTCCTCGAGCCAGAGGATGTCGGGATCCACACGGGAGGCCGGCCGCCAAGTGCACCTCCACGTAGGTTCATGTCAAAGGACACGTCAAAAGCAAGACCTGCGGAATTTGGCCTGACACCAGGATGGTTCGTTGTGAACGTGCTCGCACTGCAAGTAGACAATCATCCAGAACTCGAAGAAGGGATTCGAAGAGGGATCCCATACTGCACTTACTTTAATGCTTTTCATCCTCTTGATCGCGTTGGGTATACGTTTCACGTCTACCACCTAACGGCAGAAGACGTTCGCCGTGCGGAATCAGTCAGTCGGGCATCCGAGCCATCATCTCGAAAGCGAGAATAGCAATGCGGTTGTTACCTGTCGAACGGCTTGCCCGTATGCGTTTGTCTGATGGGGGCGCATTTGCGGGGCAAATCGTTGGCGGGATTCTCTTGGGCATCGCGTTCGACTGTCCGGCCTGTGCTGACTTGGTATGGGTCGGTTTGGTCCCATTCGCCATGGCGTTGAGTCAGCGAAACGCGGCTGGTGCCATGGTGGGGGCGTTTGCGGGCTTCTTCTTGTTCTACTTAATCGGATTGCGATTTCTTGGAACTGCTGGATCCTCAGAATATGCGGCTTGGTGGCCGCCCGTAGTTTTGGGGCTAACCGCTCTCACGCTGCCAATGTTGTGGGTCACTCGGCTGTTTGTCGAACGAGCCAGACTTTCGCTAGTTGTTGCGTTTCCAATCGCCTGGGTCGGTTTTGAAGTGATAAGATATTACGCATTTGCGCTGCTGTTCGATACGTACCTTCCGTTTCTACAGCTTGGGCTGACGCAAGCGCACCACATTGAGGTGGTGCAGCTTGCGGATACGTTTGGTGTGTTCGGGGTTACGGGACTCGTTGTCGCGGTCAATGGTGCGATCGCGAAGGCGCTTATGGCCGTCTTTCTTGGAAGGGAACGCAAGCGGACATCGGTCGCCGTAATTGCAGTCACGATGGTTTTGGTTTTGGCTATCCTGTACGGCCAATTCCGCCTGAGTTCGCGGCAGGGTGAAATTGGTCCACGGGTAATGATATTGCCTGGGTTGTTCCCGAACTGGTCCGGCGACTCGCTGTCGAGTCGTGATGTGGAACGACTCGTTGAGTCGCTCCGGGAACGTGTGTCTGAATCGGCAACCGTTGGACAGGTACCGGATTTATGGATTTGGTCTGAGATGTCTTTGGAGCGGGTGCTTGCGTTCTCTCCTGATGTGCCGGCGAATGATCCCGGTGTGGCCGTGCTACAGCGTATCGCGGATCAACTGAATGTGACGATGGTGGTTGGTGCCGCCCGACAGTCGGGTGCAACAGGCGAGCGATTCGATTCCCTGTTCGTCTTTGCTCCGAAAAGCGACCAGTGCGGAGTCTACGACAAACACTTTGTTGGACCCGGCGACGAGTATCAACCGAAAATCGCCCGGTTTCTTTCCTCCATAACCGGGCGAAAGCATCTCGACCCGTCATCGCTTAACTGGCAGGCCAATTCTCGAGGCACCGACACGCCGTCATTTACGTTACAGGTTGCAAGTCACGAGTCCTATCAGTTTGCGGGGTCAATTTGCTTTGATATTTGGTTTTCTTCCTTATTTCGGAGCTATGGTCATCGAGATCACCGTGACGAACCGGACTTCTTTGTGAACATTGCAGATGAAGTATTTACTGGAAACCGAAGCAACTTTTCGTATAGTTGGTGGGCGTTGGTTAATGCGCAGTTCCGCGCAATCGAGTTGCGCCGCTCGGTCGTGCGGTGCTGTGGCGATGGATATTCCGCAATTATCGATCCATATGGTCGGCTAACTGCGCTAAGTCCCAGCACCCCTTCTGATAAGCCTCTAATCGCAGCGGCACTGCCGATCAGCACCCAACAAACGGTTTATAGCCACTGGGGAGATTGGCTACCTCACTTGGCAGCGATTCTCTGTATTGTGGGAGCGTTCACGCGCGTCCTGGAGATGATTCACGCAAGAATGAGGGGCGCTGCACCGATCGTGCCGACACATCGCTCTAGGGCGTTAGACACATACCATGGAGGGGAGGTGCAAGTCAGCAGATTATCTGTCATAATTCCAGCCTTCAACGAGTCTCAGACATTGCACAGCATCATCGAGAAAGTAACCAACGTGACCGACGCAACGCATGTCGTTGTCGTTGATGACGGTTCGGATGACGGCACACTTGAAATTCTGGAGCAGTTGGTTGCGCCCCCGCGTGTGGAGCTTGTTCGTCACGATACGAATCGTGGCAAAGGCGCGGCGATTCGCACGGGGCTTGCGCACGCACGAGGGCAGTTCACGATCATTCAAGACGCTGATCTGGAGTACGATCCAACGGATTACGAGAAGCTGCTCGAGCCGCTGCTGGCGGACGAAGCGGACGTCGTTTATGGTTCGCGGTATCTGAGCAAGGAAAACGACTTTTCCGGAAGGAGGCGGTTCGACTGGGGCGTCAAGCTGTTGAATCTGGCAGTTCGCTTGCTCTACGGCGTGAAGATTACTGACGAGGCAACGTGCTACAAACTGTTTCCGACGTCGCTCTTGCGGGCAATGGATTTGCAGTGTGAACGATTTGAATTCTGCCCGGAAGTGACTGCCAAGGCGTGCCGCTTGGGATTGCGAATTAAGGAAGTGCCGATTCGTTACAATCCGCGGACCATCGCCGAAGGCAAGAAGATTCGGCTGCGAGACGGAATTCAAGCATTGTTGACATTGTGGAAGTACCGTAAATGGAACGGCCATTGGGAACGTGAGGAAGTCAACGAAGTCGGCGCGATTGCGGAGCATCCTGAATCAGCGGTGCCAAGCCATGTTCGGTAAATGGAAGACGAGTGAAGATCTTCATATAGGCCGGAACGAGCGGGGCGCTGTTCCGGCATCTACGGCATCGCGTGGTGCATTGCTGTGCTTTCGATCGGTGTGCTGCCGGAACGGCGCAACCTTGCTCCGGCCTACGGGTTTCACATTGATCGAGGTATTGGTCGTGATCGCGATCATCGGCATTCTCGTGGCGTTGCTCTTGCCCGCCGTGCAAGCTGCTCGTGAGGCAGCACGTAAAATCGAGTGTAAGAATCACCTCAAACAAACCGGGATGGCGGTTCACTTGCATCACGATACTCACAAGCACTTGCCGACGAACGGTTGGGGTTGGCAATGGGTTGGCGACGCGCGGCGAGGATTCGGGCAAGCACAACCTGGCGGCTGGTGCTTTAACGTGCTTCCCTCTCTCGAACAAGAATCGGCCCGAGAGCTGGCAACCGGCGGTACGTCCACGGCGGAACTCCTACAGACTTCGGTTGATGTATTTTACTGTCCGAGTCGCCGTGCCGCGCGGAACTACCCTTTGCCAATGGCGATGCCCGCGATTCACAACACGGCACCGGTAATGGAAGCGGCTCGTACCGATTACGCGATTTGCGGTGGCGACGCAATCATCAACACACCATCAGGGCCGCCGAGCACGAATCCCAGCGACTTGCAATCCTACGCTTGGCCGCCTTGGCAGAATGCGACAGGTGTCGGCTATGTGCTAACGAAGATTCGCTTAGCCGACATCACCGATGGCACAAGTGTTACTGCGTTGGTCGGCGAAAAGTATCTGTCACGGTTGCACTATGGTGACGGTGCGTCGCTGGGCGACGACCAGCCCGCGTATCTCGGCGACGATGCCGACAACCGCCGTTGGACCGACGAACCACCGAAGAAAGACGCCAAGCCAGACGATATCCAACACTTCGGCAGCGCCCACTCTGGTGGTTGCCACTTCGTGCTGTGCGATGGTTCGGTGCGCTTGCTCAGCTATAGGATTGACGCCACGGTATTCAAGAACTTTGGCAACCGGCACGACGGGAATCCGATCGACGTGGGCGACTGACGATCTCACTCGCCCGTCTCCGCCTGCCGACTCTTGCGCCAATTCGCGTAACGAAGCACGCACGCACCAACGGCTGAGACGATCACCAATCCCGTCCGCACCACCGCTTGATCCGTGGAAACGCTCGGGCCGTTGATGTAATACAGAATCGGAGCCAGCACCAATGCCGTCCAGCAACCGAGCTCCAGCCACGGCAGCATTTCATCGAACGTCACATCATCGCATTTTTCAACTTCAGGTTCCATCCTCGAATCATACAACGTTTTCTGTACCGGCAACAAGTGCGTCGCTGAAATAGAAGACCGGTTTGCAGCCAGGCATTTTGGCCCAGCTATTCGGTTCGGGCAGATAACCGCTCCATCGAAGATCGACGCCAGTCCGGTCGAGAACTCGGCCCAGGCGTTGGTGACCCAGGCCATTCCCTGCGCGAAAGCCAGCTTGATCGATGCCCAGGCGATTTCGGCGGCCAATGCGCGTATGCCAGAGGCCTATTCGGAGACCTAGCCGACGAGGCTGCTGGCTTGCTGGCCGATCCAACTTAACAAGGTGTTAACGCTGCGACAAACCTCAAGAGTCACCACTCTTTGGTGTCGCGCAAACTGCCCCCTCAGTGGCCATGTTGAGGAGACAATCTGCTCGCAGGCCGATTGAAGCGCGAATTCAAAAATGAAAAGGCCGAGGCGCACACATGCGAATGTGTTGCCGTCGAACAGCGGTTTTCCGCTTCCGAGCGTATTGGCAGGATGGTCTGCGGAGTGACCCCTGGAAAGCTCTCCCGTTCAACGGCATGCCATTGCAGAGCTCGACTTGTGAATCTCGATGTATTGTCGCTAGTCCCATGGTCACAGGTAGTTCAAAAGTCAGCGTTTCCTTGCCGCGTGCGACGCGCAACTCAAACTTTTCAGCTTCCTGCCATCGCACGTATCGGTAAAGCGAGGATAGCGGGTATGCACGCAATTCAAAGTCACCAAGCGATTGAAGTACGTCACCCGCTTGAATGCCGACCGCTTCAGCGGGGCTTCCCGCGCGAGTACCACTCACGGTGAGCCCGGAACTGAGAAGCATTGTAAGGGGATTGGTTTCAGGCAGTACTAGACCATCGAGGTCGAAACAGTTCCCTCTTCCGAACAGCTTTGCGGGTTTCAGATAGAGTCGCCTAGCTGGAAAATCGAACAGGCACACGAATTGACAAAGATACCCGAGCCCAATCGCGTCCTGCCGCGCGGCAGTCACTTCCAGACTACGGTGCGTATATGGTCCGAAATGCACTGTGTCGAGACGACCGAACTTTGTGGTGAATTGACCGCCGACACCACGTACTGTGTCAGTTCCTAGTTCCACAATTCTCGCGTCTTCGCTCAACGTGCGATACGTTTCGTGCGATGCCGTTACCTCCGTCGTGTTTCCGGTGTCAAGAAGAAACCGGATGCGAATTCCATTCTCTATCGTCGCATTTGCTCCGTACGTAACTATGTCTCCGTATTTGGCGAAGTCTTCGAGCGGTATACTTGTCCAATCGGGCGGCGTCCATCCATTCGGCTCAGTGCTCCACAGCTTAATTGTCGAGCGATCGTAGTCGATAAGAATCCGATGCTGTCCAAGAATGTCCATTCCCAGGTTACCATCAATGCGCCGTCCATCATGGCGCGCACTTCGGATAGAAGTTGAAAGACAGATCAACGAGTTGCTCGCCGCTAGTTCAACATTCGCCACATTAATGGGACGGCCTGGGAAAACGTCAGCCGCGAGCGGAGTGCCGCCAGCCCCGATCAGCCCCATCTTCGATGACGGAACGATCCCGGCGGCAAGAAACCGCTCTCGCATGTGTTTATGTAGGGTCGTATGCACGGCACCCGTATCTAGTCGCAGCAAGCAAGAACTACCCAAGAGATTGGCTTCTAAGGCAATGCTTCCTCGGTCCCAACATCCGGGAAGGGAAATCATCGGTGTCGGCTCGCTGTCCCAGTGCTTTTCGGCGGCCTTCCCCGCCATCGCACAGAACAAGACCAGCGTCGTGCCAGCCATATACGAGCCCAGCATGTGCATTACCCGCTGCATCTTCGTAGACGTAGATCCTTCCACCTCGCGAGAGTTAGCTGGCGTCTGGTTTAACTGGCGTCAAATCAATCGGCGATATATCTTCAATTGCCTCAATTATGTCGCCTATAATCGAATCGTTAATCAGATCTTGCAGCTCTTCGATTGCGGCATCGACTAACTCCTCGGCAATCTCTGTGACGCTCGGGCCTTCGACGATCACAACCGGGTTATCGTCTACGATACCGATCGTCACTTCTAACTCGATGTCGCCTGCCGGAATCGTTCCCGTGCCGATCACATCAACTACTTCACCGTTTATGGTGATCTCAGCATCGCCATCGCCGGGCAAGACATTCGGAAATACCGTTTGCACGTCGTTCAGAGCCTCCTGAGTGTCGTCCGGCACGTCGGCATCGACGATCACAATGACAATTAGGTCACTCTCTCCGTCGGTTCCAACTATGATCTCGATATCCGGTCCAATCGGTAGATCAATCTCTTGATCAATCACAACATCAACTTCACCGTCGCCGATTGTTACCGTGGCCTCTGTGTCCTCTGCTGGCGGTGCCGGAGGGGTCGCATCCGCTACTGTAGCCGGAGCATCGGCCGCTGCTGCCGCCTCTTCTCCAGGCGCAGGGGCCTCTTCTGCGGGTGGCGGGTCCGTAGGTGCAGGCTGCAATTCTGGCATCACACATTCCGGAACGTCCGCGTTCAAAGCGATGCGTGATTCCAATGTTTAAAATGTGAGCTTTCGGTAGTGACGATTGAGTGTCATGAGTCACCCCCTTGGTGATAAAGATGTTGAACCGAAAGCAATCCCGAAGTGGTTGCGTATCGGAAGCGGCATGATACGCCGCGCGGCACCCACAAACAAGTAGCCACCCATCGCACCAAACTCATGAACTTGCGGAACCGTGGCACTGTCCAGTTGCGGCCCCAACACCGCCTGCCGATTCAACCTGACCGGTCCAACGACCAGCGTTTCTGCCTGCGGTTCGTAGGCGAACAGAATGTTCTTCAGTGTGGCGACGCGGTCGGACGTATGAACGCTCGGAGGTTGTCCTGGTTCAGATCGCTTCTTTCGACGACGGAGGCTCGAGCGGGCGCGACGTCGGATGAACGCGCCGGCTTTGGAGAGTGGCTTGCGGTTCGCCTTGGTCATGCGGTTCTTGATCGCAGCACGATCAAAGAACACATCTTTCATTCGCATGGTGATGGCGAACGGTTGGGGCATCGATCAGACCTTCTTGTCGAACAGGGGTTTGAGCATTCGCAGCGTCGTGGGCGTCAGGCGAATCCCTGTCGCGCGACGCACCGTGTGTCGCAGGTCCGCCGGCAGGAAGTCGACCATGTCGAACGGCCGCCGAACTCGCTTCGGGTCGCGATGGCAGTTGGCCATCAGCGCCATCACGTTGGACGTATGCGACCACCGTTCGCTGCGCCGGGCTCGGTACATCCAGACGAGTTCACGGAGCGTCAGGGGGCCTGGGTCGACGCCAAGGTTGCGTCGGTCCCCGTTGCCTTGGCCAGGTCGAGAACGCTGGCCGTCATTCTGTCGATTTGATCCGGGTTGAATCCGGCCCGCCCCAGTTCGGTCATCAGTCCCGCGACCTGCGCGGACGTGAAGCTGGTGGTGCGGCCAAGTTCCTGTGCGGTCGCCCGCAACTTTGCGAACTCCTCGTCGGTTGCCTGAGTAACGGCTTTCACCAACCGCATCTGGTCGTCGAAGCCAGCGAAGATGTCTGTCGCGAGAGCCAGGGGTGCGCCCAGTCCGGCACCTAATGCGAGCAGCGGTCGGCCGATCGCTCCCACGCCGGCGGCGAATCCACGCAGCCGTGCCGAGATTCGCTTTAGACCCGCTTCGAGGCGATCCCGCAGCGCGATTTCGACGAAGGCTTTTCCAGCACGCACTTCACGACCGCTCATGTGTCAATTCCTAGAGCCTGCGGGGCACGTACTTCGCCGATGGCCACGAATTGAGGTACAATGTGGACGTAGGCTTCGCCAACTGCACAGGGAATATTTCGATGCAACCGATCATTGCTACCTATCGAGACGGTGTGTTTGCCCCCGACGGTCCGGTCGAGATTCCGGAAGGGGCGCGCGTGAACTTGGTGATCGTTCCAGAGTCTGAGGACGTGTCCTCGTTGAGCGACGAAGATCGGGAGTTTCTTCACGAGCTCGCGGAAAAGCGAAAGAGCGTGTTTCAACGATTGGCCGAGTGAGTTGCCGTGAAGTATCCGACCTACGACTTCCTGCTCGAGCTGCACACCTATCTGATGCGAGATGTTTGGGGCGAAGAGTACTACGGCGCACACCGCCCGGAATTGCTCGAATCCGCGCTGGCGCGACCACAACAGGCCGCTGCGTATGTCGAGGCAGACAGTCTTTTGCAGAGCGCCTACCTGTTTCATGGTTTGCTGATGAACCACGGCTTCGTGCAAGGCAACAAGCGCACGGCCTATGCGATGTTGGAGTGGTTCCTGCGGACGAACAACATCGCCACCATCAACGCGTCCGATGACGAGATCGTGGCCTTTTGCTTGAGCGCGGAGAATGACAAATGGCCGGTAGGGCAAGTTGATGATTGGCTTCGTGCTAACACAAAGCTCCGTGATGTGGATGAGTAGACCAAGGTTTAACATCCTTATTCTCCAAGACTTCCTGACCAGGCATCGGGAATATGGTCCCTCTCCGCTTCGAGGGCCGGACCCATGAACGGTCGCTCGGCGTAGACGGCCGCGCGGACTCGTACGGGCTGGCCGGGTCGCACTCGACGGACACCGGATCGCCAGCCTCTACCGACTTTGACCTCGCGGATCTTCACAGTCGCACCGAACTCGTGAACTTGTGGGACGGTGGCATTGCCAAGTTGAGGGCCGAGAAGTGTCTTCTGATTGAGCTTCACCGGACCAACGACGAGGGATTCGCTATGCGAGTCGTAGGCAAACAGAATGTTCTTCAGCGTGGCAACACGATCGCTCGTATGAACGCTTGGCGGCTGACCGGGCGTCGACGACTTCTTTCGACGACGAAGGCTCGAGCGGGCGCGACGCCGGATGAAGGCGCCAGCTTTGGAGAGTGCCTTGCGGTTCGCCTTCGTCATGCGGTTCTTGACCGCAGCACGATCAAAGAACACATCTTTCATCCGCATGGTGATGGCGAACGGTTGGGGCATCGATTAGACCTTCTTGTCGAATAGTGGTTTGAGCATTCGCAAGTTGGTTGGAGTCAAGCGAATCCCTGTCGCGCGACGCACTGTGTGTCGCAAGTCCGCCGGCAGGAAGTCGACCATGTCGAACGGCCGCCGGACTCGCTTCGGGTCGCGATGACAGTTGGCCACCAGTGCCATCACGTTGGACGTATGCGACCACCGTTCGCTGCGGCGGGCTCGGTACATCCAGACGAGCTCACGGAGCGTCAGGGGGCCTGGGTCGACGCCAAGGATTCCGGCGAGTTCCCCGACGTATTTTCATGTGGAGCGTGGCAGCGGGTTGGAGCGCTGTTTTGCGGGATCGCGCCGCACTAAAATCGGCGTCCATAGGGAAAAGCTCCGCAGCCGTTGGTCGATCTCGTCGCTCGCTTTGCGAATCGCTTCCGTGATCGCCTGCTCGACCAGTGGTGAGTTCAACTTGTCGGTCGCCATCCTCACCGCTTCCGCCTGAGCCCGCTCCGTCGCCTTCCACAGTCGCTCGATCACTGCCCGGCGATCGCTCGGGAAAAAATCCAGCAGCCCTTGGACCAATGCCTGCACGGCATCGACCGTGACATCACCGACGAACAAGTCACCGAAAGCATCCTTGCTCACACTTCGTTCGTCTGCCGTTGGCTTACAAACCACAAGCAGCACGTCGACTAACAGCAATGGGTCATCCAGGAACCGCAGCAACAACTTGCCTTCCACGATCTCCAGCAAGTTCACCCCCGTCGCCTCTTTCACGCGGGCGATCGTGGTCACGCTGATCGGTGTCGGCCAACGACGGCCTTCGCGGTCTTTCCAGGCGGGAACGTCAATTGAGCTCTGCGTCATGAGGGATCTCCG
>CAUJKL010000241.1 GCA_963204995.1 Planctomycetota bacterium
CCCCTGCTTCGCAACGGTCATGGCTCCAGACAACGTCAACACGACCTTACAGGATGACTTGCGAGTCATCTCGACCATGATGTCAAACGCTTCGCCGAGTTGCCGACCGCCGAATGCCGTCTTCGACATTGCGCGGAGCAATTGAGGAAACGAACTGACTTCGCGGATGGAGAGGCTTTCCAGTGGTACGAGGCCATCGTTTTGTCCGTCGTGTAATGCTCGTCGGTTCATGAGATTTAGATCGTGTTCGTGTTTGGGGTGTCTCTGTTGCACGCTACGTGTAGGACGGACGAGGCGTCCGTCCTACTTCGTTGGCTCCACGCAGCGAACGATTTGAGCCGGAGTATACCGTTTGATGACCTGCGCACAAAGGACTTCTCGCCGAACGGAAACAGGGCTGCAACAATATAGCGAGGTTCAAAGCCTCGAATTGGTTGTGCCCGAGGGGGCTTTGAAGGAAACTTGTAGGACCAGCAATTCCGTCCTTTCACTTCGCAATCGAGTCCCCAACTGATGATCCGCATCTTGTCGCACACTGCCCTTTGCATCGTTATGGCCTACACCGTCGTTGCCAACGCGGCGGAACCACGCGTGGACCACTTCCGCCAACTTGATGACGTTTGGCCGACGCCGAACGACATTCGCCGACCATCGGGTGCTCCCGGCAAGGACTATTGGCAGCAGAAGGTCGACTATACGATCGACGTTGCGATTGATGATGAGCGGCAAATCGTTACGGGCTCGGAGAAGATCACCTACCACAACAACTCGCCGGATGAGTTGTCAGTGCTGTGGCTTCAGTTGGACCAGAATCGCTACGAACCCGATTCGGATGATTGGTTGTCGACGACCGCGTCTGATCTCAAGCAGCTGTCGTACGACGGATTGCGAACGATTCTCTATCGGCAGCAGTTCGATGGCGGATTCAAGATCTCGAAAGTCGTCGACGAGAAGGGCCAGCCGCTGGAGCACAGCGTCGTCCACACGATGATGCGAGTGCATCTGGCCAAGCCGCTCAAGCCGGGCAAAGCCGCAACGTTTTCGATCGATTGGCGTTTCAAGATTCCCGACGCTAAAGCGATGAAAGTGCGGGGTGGCCTCGAGTTCTTTGAAGAGGACGGCAACTACGTCTACAACATCGCACAGTGGTATCCTCGCTTGTGTGCCTATACCGATTATTGCGGTTGGCAGAATCGACAGACATTGGAAGCCGAGTTCGCGCTGGAATTCGGGGATTTCAATGTCAGTATCACCGTGCCCAACGATCACATCGTCGCCTCGACTGGTGAACTGCAAAACTCGGACGATGTTTTATCCGAAGAACAACGCAAGCGTTTGGCCACAGCCGCCAAGTCCGACACGCCGGTTTATATCGTGACGGAGGAGGAGGCGAAGAAGAACGAATCGTCGAAGCCGACCGGCACCAAAACGTGGCAGTTCGCCGCGAAGAACGTACGAGACTTTGCCTTCGCATCGTCGCGAAAGTTCTTGTGGGATGCCCAAGGTGTCGAACTGGGCGGCAAGATGGTGATGGCGATGTCGTACTGGCCCAAAGAAGGTCAACCGCTGTGGGGGCAATATTCCACGGCGGCTGTCGTGCATACGATCCGCACTTACTCGCGATTCACTTTCGACTATCCCTATCCCGTCATCATTTCCGTGAACGGCCCGATTCCAGGGATGGAATATCCGATGATTACGTTTCAGGATCCACGGCCGGAAGACGACGGCACGTACAGCGAGCGGACCAAGCATGGCTTGATCAGCGTTATCATCCACGAAGTCGGCCACAGTTGGTTCCCGATGATCGTCAATTCGGACGAGCGGAGTTGGCGCTGGATGGATGAAGGGCTGAATTCGTTTGTGCAGTTCCTCGCCGAGCAGGAGTGGGAAGCATCCTATCCCAGCCGCACAATTCAGCAAGACAGCAAGAAAAGCATGCAAGCGTATCTGCAACGCACGGACATCCGACCGATTATGTCCAATGCTGACAACCTGATCTCAGGCGGACATAATGCCTATGGAAAACCGACACTCGCGTTGACGATCTTGCGCGAATCGATTCTGGGCCGAGAGCAGTTTGATTACGCGTTTAAGGAGTACGCGAATCGATGGAAGTTCAAGCGACCGACCCCCTTTGACTTTTTCCGCACGATGGAAGAGTCGTCTGGCCGAGATCTTGATTGGTTTTGGCGAGGCTGGTTTTACTCGATTGACCATGTCGATATTGCCATCGAGCAAGTTCGTAAGTTCCGGTTGGACTCCCGCAACCCGGAGGTCGAGAAGCAACGCGAACGCGAAGAGCGAGAAGCTGCGACGCCTTCGCTGACGGAACAACGCAATCGAGACCTGCCTAAGCGAGTCGAGCAATCCGACGAGCTAAACGACTTCTATACGGACTTCGACGATCTGACGGTGTTGCCTGCCGAGCAAAAGAGCTATCGCACGCTCCTGGAAGGCTTGAAGCCGCACGAACGAGAGCTATTGCAAACGCAGGGCAATTTCTATGTTGTCGAATTCAAGAATCAAGGCGGTGTCGTGATGCCGCTCGTCCTTGAAATCAACTTCACCGACGATTCCAAGCAAACCGTCCGCATGCCCGCCGAAGTATGGCGACTGAACGGAGAACGTATCTCGAAACTGTTCTTCACGCAGAAGGAGATCGCAAGCATTACGATCGACCCGTCGGACGAGATGGCGGATGGCGATCTCAACAACAACCGCTTTCCGCGTTTACCGATCGAAGAGTCGTTTCAGCTGCAGAAACCGAAGAAAACCAAGAATCCGATGCAGCAGTTGAAGAAGCCAGACGCCCCGAAGGAAGAGGCGTGAGCTTGCTTTGGGACATTTAGTGGGTAAGGGAGACGCGTCCCTCTCCCTCCCCGTTGTCGCGACAGGGTCGATTCCCTGTATTTACCACGGTGCGTCTTTCTCGCATGGTAAGCGTCCGAGTTGGGCATCGGGGTTTTGAGCGGTGGGGACGAGGGCGGGCGGAGGGGCTGACGATAAGATCGGTGGAGCTTGGCTCAGAGCATCTCCAACTCGCCGTCGCCCGTTTGCTACGCGTACTCGATGCGGTTGCAGAGGTCATTCAGCTGCGCTTGCACGCCGAGCCCACCTTCCTCGTGATTGATCGAACGGCAGAGATCGCCGATCAGCCGGTCCACTTCGTACTCGTCAAGTAACACCGCATCTGGGAGCGAAGGGCGAGCGAAGCTCGCGGCGGCCACCAACACGGACTCACACAATGCGCGAGAGTTCCGCGATGGTGCGAACGGCTAGCCGGCGGTGGTCGGTTCCGCTGGCGACGGCTGAGCTTCGCGCTGGGCTTGCTCGGCAAGTTTATTTCGTAAGTAGCGGATCTGCTTGCTCTCTGCGACGGTGTCGCGTTCGTCGCGGCGATCGTGACACACGGATGCCGAGTTGGCTTGCGCCCACCGATCAGGCAACAACGCTTGCAGGTAGGCCGAGCCGGACTTGAGCAAATGGGGCTCGCGCTGTTGAGCGTGAGCCAGCTTCCGTAGCACGTCCTCGAAGTAGTCGTGTACCATCAGCCCATGACGATGTGCGCTGCTGGCGATGCTGAACAACTTCAAACGCCCCGGTGCCGCCTGCGGGTGGCCCAGGAACGTCCAGTTGCGACGGCCGATGACAAAAGGCCGGATCGTCCGCTCCGACTGATTGTTGTCGATCGGCAAACGCGCGTCGGACAAGTAGCGTAGCGTTGCAACGCGACCCAGTGATTGCGCAGGTGATACATTTTCAGATGCGAGTCGATCCAACAGTCCTCGTGAGTCAACGACCAGTGAAAGATGTCATACGGTGCCGCGCCGTCCAAGCCCGTGTAGAGCCAGACATAGCTGTTCACCGAACCGGGCGGCGATCGCTCTCGCGACTTGCTGCTGGCTCGCTTCTGTAGCTTCGCGATGTCTTCGTCCTCCAAAGCGCCGCGCGTCAATAAACGAACGCGGGTATCGTCGCCGAGCAAGACCTCCTGTAGCAACAACAACCGCCACGCTTCCGCGAACAACGGCTCGATGACGATCACCGAGTAGTTGAACCAGTCGTTCAACGTCGAGCGGCTGGGGAAGT
>CAUJKL010000242.1 GCA_963204995.1 Planctomycetota bacterium
ATCGTCCAATGGCAGTGACCTTAGCGAGTGTGATGCGGTCATTGTCCGCACGATGCCACCCGGTTCGCTAGAACAAGTCGTGTTCCGAATGGACGCCCTTGGCCGTCTTGAAGCAGCCGGTGTTGTCGTGGTCAACTCGCCTCGTTCGCTGGAGATCGCGGTCGACAAATATCTATCGTCCGTCAGGCTGGCCGACGCCGGGTTGCCCACGCCGCGCACGATCGTCTGCCAGACGGTCGATGATGCGATGGCAGCGTTTGCCGAACTCGGCGGTGATATCGTATTAAAGCCATTGTTTGGCGGCGAGGGACGCGGCATCACGCGTCTGACCGACGAAAACCTTGCTTTACGAGCGTTTTCGATGCTGGCTCAATTCAACGCCGTGCTGTACTTGCAGGAATTTGTCGAGCACTGCGGCTACGACATCCGGCTGTTTGTACTTGGCGGTCGAGTGTTCGGCATGAAACGAGTCAATCCGGGCGACTGGCGAACCAACGTCGCTCGCGGTGCGACGACCGAGCCATTCGAAGTCGACGATCGCTACGCCCACCTCGCTCGCTCCGCAGCGAACGCCGTCGGTGCGATCATCGCCGGCATCGATGTCTTGCCAGCTCGCGATGGCCGAGAATTCGTACTGGAAGTCAACGCGGTGCCCGGCTGGAAGGCATTGGCTCGCACCTTACAAATTGATATCGCAGAGCTGCTTCTCGACACAATTGCCGGGATGGTCGAACAGCGAAAGGGCGATTGAATTGCCGGCCGAAACCAAGCAGATCGTGAACGTCGGCCTGCGACTGTCCGACACTGCGCGTCAGATACCCGATGGCGTCGGCGTCGTGCAGTCACTCGGTCGCGACCGATCAGGAAAACGCCTCTATCGCCAGATGTCGTTTCGCGAACTCGATCGCGACACCGATTCGATTGCGGCTGGATTGCACCACCTGGGAATCCGCCCCGGCATGCGGATCGCGTTGATGGTGCGACCGGGAATCGATTTCATTTCGCTGGTCTTCGCGATGTTCAAAGCCGGTGTCGTCACGATTCTGATCGATCCTGGCATGGGGCGAAAGAATCTCGTGAAGTGTTTGGATGAGGCGGAGCCCGAGGGGTTTATCGCGGTGCCAATCGCTCAAGCCGTTCGCAAACTGTTGCCACACCGATTTCGCAAAGCTCGCTATAACGTGACAGTTGGCAGCCGCTGGTTTTGGGGTGGGCCGACACTCGCGAAACTGCGCGAGACTCCGTTCGAAGACTTCCAGCCCTGCCAAACCATCGCCTCCGATCCGGCAGCGATCATCTTTACCACCGGCAGCACGGGTTCACCGAAAGGCGTCTTGTATCGTCACGGGAATTTCAACAGCCAAGTCGACCAGCTACGCGACTATTACGACATCCAACCCGGCGAGATCGATGTGCCGGGGTTTCCCTTGTTTGCGTTGTTCAATGCCGCGATGGGTGTGACGACGGTGATTCCCGAGATGGATTTCACTCGGCCTGCCGATGTCGATCCGACCAACATCGTGGAGGCTGTTCACGACTGGAACGCCACGCAAGCATTCGGCTCGCCAGCCCTCTGGAACACCGTCGGTCGCTACTGTGAAGACAACGCCGTCAAGCTGCCGACGCTCCGTCGAGCCCTCTCCGCTGGCGCTCCCGTGCCGCCGCATGTTCTCCAACGGATGAAGAACGCAATCCATCCGGAAGGCGATGTACACACTCCCTATGGTGCCACCGAGTCGCTCCCTGTCGCATCCATCTCGGCCAGCGAAGTGCTCGCCGAGACCGCCGCCCAGAGTGCTCGAGGCAAGGGAACGTGCGTCGGTTCGCGTTTTTCCGGCATTGCGTGGAAGGTCATCAAGATCGACGATGGCCCGCTCGCTGACCTGGGTGAAGCCGAAGAGTTGCCTCGCGGGGAAATCGGCGAGTTGATGGTGCAAGGCGCGGTCGTTACAACTGAATACGTCACGCGGACGGATGCCAACGCATTGCATAAAGTTCGCGATGGCGAATCGTTCTGGCATCGCATGGGTGACGTGGGCTATCTCGACGAGCGAGATCGATTCTGGTTCTGCGGTCGCAAGGCCCATCGCGTCGAAAACGTGAAAGGTGTGATGTTCACGATTCCTTGCGAAGCCATCTTGAACCAGCACCCAATGGTCTATCGATCGGCGTTGGTCGGCATCGGCGAGCGTACACGCCAGATGCCCGTCATGATCGTGGAGACATGGCCCGAATATCGTCCACAAACGCCGAAGGATGAGCGGCAGTTGCTGGCCGAGCTGTGGGATCTCGCCAAGTCGAATCCATTGACCGACTCCGTCCACGACATCTTGTTGCATCCGTCGCTCCCCGTCGACATTCGACACAACGCCAAAATCTTCCGCGAGAAGCTGGCGGTGTGGGCCGAGGAGCAGCTGCGAGAGTCTGGGCCACGCTAAGACTTCCGAAGTCTCAATCGCTCGCGACACCCGCTACTTGAACTGCGCAGTGCGGTATGCCATGCTCTTGACTCGTTAACGTCCCCATTTCTCATCACCGAACGTCACCGCATTTGATTCGCATCATGAGCCATATCTCCGTCGCATCGTACTGTCGTCTACTGCCGGTTCTCGTCCTGTTGCTTGCCTTCGTCTCGTCGTCGTTCGGCCAAGCCCCACCCGAGCCGCCTGCGAGCGATCAGGCAGCACCAGTGGTCGAGACGACCGCAACGCCGCAACCAGCCGCCAGTCCCGCCCCAACACCAGCACCGAAGCCAGAGCAAGACGTCGTCTGGCCGTTCATTCGATTGGGGATCGGCGTCGCGATCGTCTTAGGACTGATCATCGCGCTCAAGGTCAACGCGTTCATTGCCCTGATCAGCGCCGCAATTGTTGTCAGCCTGATGTCGCCGGGGCCATTCTTTTTGAAGATGTCCCGTGTCGCCGAGGCTTTTGGAACGGGAGCTGGAAATATCGGCATCGTGATCGCGCTGGCGGCGGTGATTGGCAGCTGCTTACTCGACAGCGGCGCGGCGGATCGCATTGTGCGGGCCTTTCTACGGTTGTTGGGCGAAAAGCGGGCACCGATTGCCTTGATGGGCAGCGGGTTTGTGCTCGCCGTGCCCGTGTTTTTCGACACCGTTTTTTATCTCTTAGTGCCGCTGGCCCGTTCGCTGCACCGCACAACCGGTAAACAATACTTGAAGTACATTATGGCGATCGCGGCAGGCGGAGCGATCACCCACACGTTGGTCCCGCCCACTCCAGGCCCGTTGGTCATGGCGACAACTTTGGGAATCGACGTCGGTGTGATGATCCTTGTTGGTGCCTTGGTGGCATTGCCCGCCGCCATCGCCGGATTACTTTGTGCGAGTTTAGCGGATCGTTGGATGCCAGTGCCGATGCGGCAAGTCGGCAATCAGCCCGACCCGCCCGCCTTATCCGACGATCAGCTTCCTCCGCTTTGGCTGAGCGTTCTGCCTGTGGCACTGCCGGTATTGTTGATTTCGTCGAACACCGTGTTGGAAACGTTAGCCAAGAGCGCGGCCAAGCCACAGTTGGTGCAAGCTGGGATAGCCCGCCCGTCCGATAAGGAGCTCTCCGAAGCCATCCGCGCGCCGGAGAAGCTAACGGATAACGCCGCCCGACGCTTGGCGCAATGTGCCGGCGTCAGCAACGTACTTGGCAACGCGAACTTTGCCCTGCTACTGTCGACCATCGTGGCTCTCTGGATGTTGGCCAAACAAAGAGGCTTGGCCCCGAGCGAAGTGGCACAAGTCGTCGAGAATTCGCTCATGGGCGGCGGTGTCATTATCTTAATTACTGCGGCAGGCTTTGCTTTCGGCGCAATGTTAAAAGCGGCCGAAGTTGGAGCCGCCATCGAGTCGATGTTCGCCGTGGGTGGATCTGGATTTATCTTGCTGGTAGTCGGGTTCTGTCTGGCGATGGTGTTGAAGATTGCCCAAGGGTCGAGCACCGCAGCGATGATTGTCGGTTCGGCGATGATGGCCGCAATCATCGAGGGAAGTGGCGTTCCTCCCGCCCAGCTGCTCGGCTTCCATCCGGTTTATCTGGCGACCGCGATCGGTGGCGGCTCGCTAGTAGGTTCCTGGATGAACGACAGCGGATTTTGGATCTTCGCCAAGATGGGCGGATTGACCGAAGTCGAGGCCCTGAAATCTTGGACGCCGATGCTGGTTGTCCTCGGTGTCGTGAGCTTCTTGGTGACCTTGTTGCTCGCGAACGTAATGCCGCTCGTCTAACTGGGGCAGAACGCGGCGCGAGTAACGTCTCGATCATCCGCTCGTCAAACCGAACACCATGTCCGTCACGAAGCGGTGAAAGGATTCGTTCTCGACGAATTGCTTGTAGACCTGAGTGTCGTCTTTGAGCAGCGTTGGCGTGAACCACGTATCGCCTCGGTCAGTTGCGCCGTCGACGGGGCAACGCCGACCGTTCGCATCATGTTGTAAGCCACGTCGTTCTTCGCAGCCCGCTTGTACTTGCCGAGGTCCGACATGATTTGCTTGCGTTTCGAGTTCTCGAAGTCGCGAACCCGCACGTCTGTCTTCAAAGAGACTTCCGAGATCGGCGGCCCCGCATTCCCTGTGTCGTTTCGCTGTCCAAACAGCCTCAGAACGCCTGATCCAGCGGCCGAGAACTTTGGGAGTCAGCGGATTCTCGACAAGGCAGCGGGAGAATAAGGTGATACCAAAATCCAATTCGTGGTCGTCTGACTGCCTTTGACCTTCGTCACGTCGATGGTCAGTTTGTTGCCCCGCGGAATGTACACGAACAGGAACTTGCCGTCCGAGGCGCGGGCCGACTGAATGTGGTTTTCGCCGAGCCCCTGTCCGGTCACAACGACGCTTTGATCCGGC
>CAUJKL010000243.1 GCA_963204995.1 Planctomycetota bacterium
TGTCGATCATGGTCGGCGTCGGACGCGGGGCGAAGGATGGTGTGTTAATCAAGGACGCTGAGGTTCTGGAAATCTTGGAGAAGGTCGACACGATCATTGTTGACAAGACCGGAACGCTCACCGAAGGCCGCCCGAAGCTGACAGAATGCATTCCAATGGACTCCGTGAACGAGCATGAACTGCTGGAGTTTGTCGCGGCAGTTGAGAGGAACAGCGAACACCCGCTGGGGCGGGCCATTGTTGAGGCCGCAGAGGAGCGCGGTATCAAACTCGCAAGTGTCGAGGAGTTCGACTCGACTACCGGGGGCGGAGTATCCGGCAGTGTGGGCGGCAAGCGAGTTTTGATTGGCAAAGCCGCTTTCCTCGCAGAACGAAACGTGAGTGACCTGAATGCATTGACGACTGAGGCTGAAAAGCTTCAGCGCGAGGGACACACCGTGATGTTCGCCGCGATCGACGGCAGGTTTGCAGGGTTGCTGGCCGTTTCCGATCCCATCAAGGCTTCCACACCAGCCGCCGTACGGGAACTGCACGAGTTGGGCCTAAAGATCATCATGTTGACCGGCGATAATGAACGCACGGCGCGAGCCGTCGCTGAGAAACTCGGCATCGACGAAGTCGGAGCAGGATTCAGCCCGCAGGACAAACACGAACGAGTGCGAGCCCTCAAAGATGACGGCCGCAAAGTAGCAATGGCCGGCGATGGTATCAACGACGCCCCCGCATTGGCCGAGGCGGATGCCGGGATCGCGATGGGAACGGGTACTGACGTGGCGATCGAAAGCGCCGGAGTGACGCTGGTAAAAGGCGACCTGCGGGGCATCGTCAAAGCGGTTCGCTTGAGCCGCCGGACAATGCGTAACATTCGACAAAATCTCTTCTTTGCGTTTTTCTACAACGTCTTGGGCGTACCGGTCGCGGCTGGCGTCCTTGTGCCGCTGTTCGGGATGGGAGCCTTGCTCAGCCCGATGATCGCAGCCGCTGCCATGAGTTTCAGTTCTGTTTCGGTCGTCGCAAACGCCCTGCGGCTAAGAGGAACGCGGTTGGCCAATGAGTGAACTTGGGCGTCGCGAAGAAATTTTCTGACGCGACGTGAAGGAATCGACTGCTGGCTGCATCTAATGGGTAGAAACGAGAAGCAAGAGTCGTCCGCGTACGGTCTTTTGTTCGGAAAGGTTGGGCGATGAGCGCCATTGGTGCAAAACTACTGAACTTCTCCCTGGCAGTCATGCTTGCCATTCCCTTCGGGAGTTGTTGCGACCAGAAGATAACCTCAAGCCCCGTGTCGCAAACGACTGGGCACTGCTGCCACTCGAACGACCAACTGCCAAAAGCCCCGGTCGCGGCTACGAAATCCTGCTGCTGCCAAGAGCGACTTACGGCGACGCAAGTCACGAAGTCGCGGAAACGCGTTGTCGAGACAGAATTCCCCATGGCGAGGGCGAGTGTCGCTGCGAATGAGTCCACCCGCATCGGGGCGGCGTCACCACCCCACACGCCCGCCTTGTTTGCGACCGGAAAGCATTCCGCGCAAACGCTCTTATGCGTGTGGCGGCTGTAATCGACATTGGTGGGCGTGCTGGCTCAGTAGAGCCTTCAGACGCTCCAGCGTGCGATACACCACTCGATTGCGTGTGTCACCTTCATCTGTCGATTTCCACACACAACGTTTCACACAGAAGGATCTTTACCATGTTTACCACATTCTTAACGATTAGCGTTGCTACACTTGGGCTACTGCTGAACGTCAACGATTCGCAAATCGCCAAACAGACTTGTTGCATGAAGCGCGCCTACTGCTGCTCGATCAACGCGTCGTGCTGCGGAAAGGAAGTTTCAGCCAATCAATCGGCGTCTGCGACCGCGGCCATCGCCAGCGACGAAGTAGCCAAACCGAGTTGCTGCATCAAGCACTCGTATTGCTGCTCGGTCAAGCGAAGTTGCTGCCCAAAAACAACGGCGGTTGGCAATGCCGAGACAACGGTGGACGTAGCGATCTCCGAGGATGCCGCCATCGGCAAGCAAACTTGCTGCATGAAGCGAGCCTACTGCTGCTCGGTCAATCGTCCGTGCTGCAGAAGTGCGTCAGCCGCGACGGAAGTATAGAGCATCGCTCAAGGATTCAAGCGAGCCCCCGGCGGCGATTCGTCGCCAGGGGCTTGTTGTATTGCTTATGGCGTATGTGGCAGTCCATCGTCCAGCGTTTCGCTCGTGTCCGTCCTTTGTCCGCTCGGGATGTAGCCTTCGGGCGAGTGGCCGCGGTTGGTGTTGATGAAGTTTCTGATCGTCGTGGCGTCGAACGTGTCTAACGTTAATTGACGCGTCAAGGAAGTCACGACGATCGTTGCAGCGTTCTTTGATCGCGGTGTGACGATCACGCCAGTGTCCGTACCGCCGTCAATAACGAGTTGCTCGATGGCGAGCCGATCAGCATCAGCTATCAGGCTTGGGTTGTAACTGATCCAAACGTGGCCATGTTCGAGGTTGTGTACGAGATCCTCGTCCGGCTGCTCCGTCTGATAAACGCCTGTCGGACGTGGCGTGACGCCCGGAAGGAATGCGTGATGTGCACCGTACGACGGAGCGTTGGTGAAGCCGCTATAGTCCACGGCGGTTGTGACGTGGTCCAGCGAGAACGGCGGTGCGCCGGGTTGTGTATCCATTCTCGTTCCGAGAAGACCTGGGTCGTCAATCGATCCGGGGATGACCGGAGCAAACGGTTGATTGCTCGTGTTGCCATCGGAAATGACGTTAATGCTTACGGAAGCAATGTTCGAAGTTGCCAAGCCATCGCTCGCTTGGTAAGTGAAGGAATCGCTGCCGAAGAAATCGGTGGTCGGCGTGTAGACAAAGGAGCCGTCGTTGTTAAACGTCACCGACCCATTACTCGGCTGACTGATAAGACTTGCCGTCAACGCGTTGCCTTCCGGGTCAGTATCGTTCGCCAGCACACCAGATACCGCAGCGGTTGTCAGTACGTCGTTCTCATTGACGGTAAAGGTATCGTTCGTCGCTGCGGGACTGCCGTTCGTGCCAGTGGGAACGTCGGTACGGCCCGCACGAATCGATGCGGCCAATGCCGAGTCGCCGCCTTGTTCTTCGCTGAGCGCAATGGTGTCGCGAAGCATCTCTTGGGCGGGTGGCGAAGATGCAAAGAACCACGCAATGCTAATGAACTCGGATCGCAATCCTCGCTCGCCAAAGTTGTTCTCGACCATTTCCTCCTCATCGCCCAGAGCTATATTCGCGAGCGTATTGTTGCTCGTTACAGCTCCTGGTGCGTTGGTCGACTCCAGACCGTCGATCGTTGCAGCGTTTTGCCGCTTGGCGATCTGATAGGTTCCAGGTTCCAACTCGTCGAAGGAATACGCGCCGTTGTTATCGGTAATCGTTGATTGGTCGATGGACGATCCTGCCGTTTCGCTTCCTGACAGACGAACGACGATTCCTGGAACACCGCCTTCGCTCGCGTCGCGTGTGCCATCACCATCCGCATCAAAAAAGACGAAGCCAGCGAGGCTGCCCCCATGAAGCATTGCCCTCGATTCGAGAGATTCCAGTCTCAGCCGTCTGGTTGTCCGGCGTGCGTTTCTCTTCCGACGTCGCATGTGAAGTCTTTTCCTTTGGCAGTCGACTTGGTTGGCTCGCAAATGCCGTAGCGTAGGTTAACGGGCTAAACTCCATCCTGTTACGTAAGCCCATTGAAGTCAACGATTTCATGTGTTTCCTGCGACACCTTTGACGTGCGAGGCGACATAATCGTTCCAAGCGGTCGAAATGTTGGCGACGTGCCGAACTCTGCAGCAGCGAGCCGCAGCCCCGTTCCAAGTCGTTCCGTTTTGTGGCAGCGATACGCGGATTGCATGAAAGTGCGGACTCTGTGCCCTACTTGGACAGCGCCGCTTCCCTGACGATCAATTAGAAATACAAGGTCGTTAAAGAGCTGTCCAACTACGGAACGCGGGAAGAAGGACCTCGGTATTGATGGTAGCGATTGTCACCAAGACTTTGGGAATTGCTGAACCGCCGAAACTCTTGGCGAGTTTCGCTACGGGAGTTATTCTTGCCGCGTTCCAACGGACGGGCTAATCAATGCGGGTACTTCGCGGTCGTCATGTGTCCGTAGCCAGCCTGCCAGCGGCTATCGATTTCGACTTGGCCGACCAAATCAGCGTCGGTTAATTCGGTGGGGTATTCGGTCTGAAGCTTGTCCGTTTTGTCGACGTAAATCTTGGCAAGATACTTACCCGGAAGAAGCTTCGGTTCGCGTCGTACAAGAGCGGCGCGTTCGGATTCGCGAGGGGCAGTGATACTAATGTGTTGCTGCCAGAGATGGCGATCGCCGGAGATCGCACGATCCGCGGTCGCCCAACGGTCTGGTGACCATGTCTTAGAATCCGGATTCCATCGGTAGAGATCGACTTGCAGGAGCTTCTTGTCGAGTTGCGCGGGGACGTCCGTAAGTTTCAACCAGATATCGGCGACTTGTGAGATCTCGTCGCTGGTCGCGGGCAATGCTTCGGTCGATTGATAGGTTCCCTTCGCGACAGAGGCGTAGTCCTCGATAAAGCGGCGGAATTGCTTATAGGTGCGATCGCCGACTACCAGCTTTTGGCCACCACCATGTTCGACCTGCATCGTCGGTTTCGCCAGCAGCAAGCTTTCTTGCGGCGCATCAAGGTCGAATAGTTCGGCTTCCAGCATGTAGTCGAGCGTCGCTTGCGGATCGCCGAGTTTGATCCAGGAGACTTGTTCACCATTCTCTTCGACTTGCTTCTGGTTGCGATCGGGCGAGTGACACGCGGCACACCGCCCAACTTCCGACCAAATGTTGTCAATAAAGGAAGCGAGTACGCGGTCTCTTCTCGCATGGCGAATGACGGCGTCGGGGACCGTCGGGCCAAGGCGTGAGTCGGTGGTTTCGGACGATGCAAGTTCCGGATCTTTCACAGCGGCGTGAATCCAGGCTCGGAAAGCCGCGTACTCTTCTTCGCGGATCTTGTCGGTTAGCAGGCTCGGCTTGTCAGGGCGTCGTTGAATGAACGTAAGGATCTTCGAGTCGTCAGGATTATCCATATCGATCAAGCCAGAGACGCGAAGCGATGCGAAGGTTGCCTCTTGATCCGGCCCGATGTACTGCTTCAAGTCGACTCCACTCAAGTGGCACTCGCTGCAGCTCGACGGATTCTTGGCTTGCATGATTGGGGTTATGCGCCGTTTGAAGAGCTGAAGGGCCGTAAGGTCATCGGCGATGGGATGTATTGCAGGCGATTTGGACTGGTCTGCATGATGTGCGTTGTGATGCGGCACATGGCGCTGCTCGCCGTGGCCGATGGGCTCATCGTGTTTCGTTTCATGTCCCGCATTCCCCCGATGAGGATGCGGAGCTTCCTCGTGTCCGTGATGTAACTTACCGCCTTCGTGGCTTACGTGAGCATCCGATGAATGATTGTGCGTGTTGTCTGTGTGGGCACGGTCAGCGGCGTGCTGATCATCAGCCAGGACAACCGACTCTTGTCTTTGGTTGTGTTCCGAGACTGGATCAGTGCGACCGCAAGACACCAGCACCACCGATATCGCGACGACACCTAGGGTTAGCAATTGTCGCATGACAATCTCTCCGATTCTGATGGGATTAGGAGCATTCAATATAGCGATATCGGTGCGCAGCCGTTACACAATCTTTCTGCGTGCGTCGGTTGGCGTTTACGTCACACGAATTCCTTTCGCAGCTGTGGTCTTGACTCCGTAGTATGGTACGGAGTGTAAAATCGCGGCGTTGGAGAGATGGTGATGAATTCCCTGACGATCGGACAACTTGCCAAGATCGCTGGCGTTGGCGTGGAAACCGTTCGGTTCTACGAACGCAAGGGACTCCTCGCCGAGCCCAATCGCCGGCCATCCGGGTATCGGCAATATGGCGAGGAGGTCGTAAATCGGCTGCGGTTCATCAAGCGAGCCAAGGAGTTGGGCTTTACGCTCAACGAGATCAAGGAGTTGCTGTCGCTGAGGCTAGATCCGACGACGACCTGCGCCGACGTGAAGGAACGGGCGGAAGAGAAGATCGATGACATCGAGGCGAAGATTCGGACACTGCGAAGAATGAAAAACGCACTCGTGAAGGTGACTAAGGCGTGTAGCGGGCGCGGTGGAACCAGCGAGTGCCCGATCCTGGAAACACTTGACAAGGAAAGATAGATTGCCGAACGAGCCGACCAACAATGCGAACGACTGGAAGCGGAATTTGACGGTCCTGCCCGCGGTTGGTGCGGCACTGTTGCCAAGAGTCACGTGACCGTGCATGGTGCCGGCCTATGCTGGGCTCCTCGGTTCGATGGGGTTGGCGTTTTTGTTGCAGACCGTTTACTTGTTGCCGATCACCGTGGCCGCGTTAGTTGTCGTGGTCGGTGCACTCGGATTTCGAGCGACCCGACGAAGAGGATTTGGGCCGTTTGTACTGGGTATTATTGCCGCAATCGCGTTACTCGTCGGAAAGTTTGTATTGGAAATTGAGCTTGCCACATACGGCGGCATTGGCGTGCTGGTTGTCGCCTCGGTCTGGAATTCGTGGCCGATCAAAGTCGCGAAGAGCGAGACGGTCCAGCTTGAGCTGCCGGAGAGTGCTAGACCGAATCACCTAACCTCAAAGGAGAACGAAACCATGACTACAAAACGTACCATCGAAGTTTTCAGTGCTGGATGTCCAGCGTGTCATGACGCGATCACAATGGTCAAGGACATCGCGTGTCCATCGTGCGACGTGTCCGTGCTGGATATGAACGATCCCAGCGTTGCCGGTCGGGCGAAGGGCCTCGGCATCCGCTCTGTGCCCGCCGTGGTCATCGATGGTAAACTTGCTGACTGTTGTGCGGGACGAGGCCCGGACGAAGCGACGCTGCGTGCGGCTGGGATTGGACAGCCGACATAGGACATCCCTGTCCTACTCGGATTGAAGCTGACGAGCGTCAGTTGGCGTGTCCGAGCATAAACACGACCGATGCCGCAGTTTCAGTCATGGGGCGAGGGGAAGCCCAACATTTAACTCAACTTCAATGTCTGATACCCTTGAAGTATGGGAAATGACTTCACAATCGGTCAGTTGGCGAAAGCTGCGGACATCCCGACATCGACTCTGCGGTACTACGAGCGCATTGGCCTTCTTCAGCCTAGGAACCGTAGCGAGGGGAACTATCGCCTCTATGATGAAGGAGATCTTGAACGTGTGCGGTTCATCCGAGCGGCGCAATCTACCGGGTTTACGCTGGACGACGTGACGGCGTTGCTCAATCTGCGCGTCGCTGCCAACGCAAGATGCGAAGACATTCAGGTCCTGATGGAGGAACGTCTGACCGATGTCAAAGCGCGAATGAAGGATCTGCGGCACGTCGAGCGTGTGCTGAAGTCGTTTCTGGCAAAGTGCCGTGAGAGCAACCGACGAGGACACTGTGCTGTCATCGAGGAACTTAACGCCGCCTCGATCGTAAAATCTCGCGGAGCTTCTCATCGCAGCCAGCGGGACAGTGACCGTGAAGTTGCCAAGGCACTGCGGGCGTCGAACTTCCCGCGCCGGCTGGGAGCCGACAAGACGCGACTCCGAATTGAAGTTTTGCGGCTGGTCGCAAAAGGTCGTCCCGTTTCCGTGCGGAAGGTTGAACAAATCGCTTCACAGTTGGGGATGCCACTTGACGCTGCGACATCGTTCATCAGCAAAGTCAGCGAGCGAGATGCCGAGGGTAACATCTTGGGAATCCTCGGTCTCTCGCAGAGAGCCCATCCGCATCGCTTCGAGCTCAAAGATCGCGTGCTCTCAACGTGGTGTGCCTGGGATGCCTTGTTCCTGCCTGCACTGCTCAAGCAGCCGGCCACCGTGGAATCTTCCTGTCCGGTTACGAAAGAGAGAATCAGGCTGAAAGTAACTCCCAAGAAGGTAGAAGAGGTCGCCCCTGCCGACTGCGTAGTCACGATTGCCGTTCCCGCAACAAGTCCTGAAGCGGTCGAAGAGATCTGGGCAGCCTTCTGTCACTTCGTGCTTTTCTTCGCTTCCGAAGAAGCAGCGTCTCGCTGGGTATCGAAGCGTAAGCAAGACCTCCGCATTTTGTCCGTGGAAGAGGCTTACAACCTTGGACGTCGGGCATTTCCAGGGTAATGGCCACGCCGCGCCGACATCTTAACCTCCTCCCTTCGCCCCGCTAGAGCGAACAACGGGAACTCCCCTCTCAAGAGCGATCCGAGAAATATTGCAATTCCTGCAACAAACCTCTTGACCTTGCACTTGGGTTCAACGTCGATAATAGACGCAGCGTCACACGCTACTGTGTGCGCCCGAGTTGGAGCGTCGGCGGATGAGTGCGACTAGGAAGAACATTATGGACACTCAAACAAACACAAAGATTCGAGTTACTTGTCCTTCCTGCAATCGAAAGGCGAAGCGGGTCAGCCCGGTCACGTTGCGGGCTCTGCTGAAGCACGAATTCGCGCGCGGGTTCGGCGATGGCGACGACTCGTGCTGCAGCTCGAACGGAAGTGGGGACACCGGGTGCTCGTCAATCTCGGCGGATACCGGCTGGCGGTTCTGCGAATCGCAGGATTGCGATGTGGTGTACTTCTCCGAGGACGGCGACCGTGCGTTTACGAAGCCGCAATTGCGAGTGACAGTTGGTGTCAAGGAGAAGACGGGCGACCGGCCGCTGTGCTACTGCTTCGGTCATACCGTTGCCAGCATCAAGAAGAAACTTCTCGCAACGGGCCGATCCGATGCGTTAGAGGACATCCGCTCCAAGATGAAAGGTCCCGGTTGCCATTGCGAGACCGCCAACCCTTCGGGTGCCTGCTGTCTCGGTAGCGTTGCAAAGGGCATCGAGATAGCAACGAACGAGTTGGAGATCGCAGACTTGCCGCAGATGGAACGGCCGCCAAATCCGTCCAAGAATCGCGGAGAGCTAATCGCCAAGGTCGGTACGGTCATTTCGGCCATCATGGCGTCCACCTGCTGCTGGCTGCCGCTGCTCTTATTGGCGGTAGGTGTGTCTGGAGTTGGAATCGCGTCGATATTGGAAGCGTATCGTCCAGTCTTCATCGTGGTGACGTTCGGCTTCTTGTCAGCGGCGTTTTACTTCACCTATCGTCCGCGCCACACCACAACTGCCGAAGGCGATTGTTGCGAGTCGCAAGCAACTGCCAATCCGAATTGTCGTGACGGAATCAGCAATCGGCGTCTCGGCTTGATGTCGGTGAACAAAGTGATGTTGTGGTTGGTCACGATCCTCGCAGCCCTGTTTCTGTTCTTTCCGAACTACGTCGGCGTATTCTTAGGAACTGGTGACGGCCAGACAGTCACACCGAACATGACCCAGACGACCATCCGGATCGAAGGAATGACGTGCGAAGGTTGTTCTGCCGTTGTAGCGAAGGCGATCCGCAAAGTGTCAGGCGTGCTGGCTGTCGAGGTTAATTACGAAGAGCGAAGGGCCGTCGTAGGCACTGAAGCCTGTTGTCCGGTTCCAGACGATGAAATACTCGCGGCTCTCAAGAGTGCTGGATACAGCGGCATCATGGTTGAGACGCCATCGGTGCTGTCGCCGCTGGACCGTGGGCAGGCCAAACAGAATCAAGAAATCGTTAATCGTTTGAAACGTTGAACATTTCGGAGTTGCCATGAAACGATCAGCCTTGTTGACAACGGCAGTGCTTCTAATTGCGTACACTGGCTGCAACAGAACAAGTCAGCCGCAACCAGAGACCACTAACGTCGAGCCAGCCGCAAAGGTCGCTGCGACGAAGCCCGACTGGAAGCTTGTGACGCTGCACATCGACGGCTTCAAAAAGAGCAAGAGCGGCGGCACGTGAATGTCGTGACCCAATAGGGTCAAAGAAGCCCTGGAAGGGCTTCAGGCTGTTTCTGAGATCCGCATGGACCTCGAAAGTGACGAGTTTGTCGTCAACTATGATGCGTCA
>CAUJKL010000244.1 GCA_963204995.1 Planctomycetota bacterium
CTGCATTCTCGACCGTTACCGTGCTGGGACTTGCCGTCGTATGCTTCTTCGGCAATTGGAAGTCGCAAGCTGACGCAGCGGACGCCTTAGCCCCTTCCGCTGAAGAAACTAAGATCGTCCTTAAGGCAACGATCATTGACATCGATGGCGAGAGTATGGCAAAGCTGGGAATCAACTTGTCTGACTTGATGCCGGACAATAGTCGAGCGATGCCCGCTAACAAGAAGAACAAAGCGCCGCTTCAAATTGCATCGCTCTCCGTGAGTGAAGGCCAGCTGTTGGTCAAACTGCTTCGGGGAATTGGCGCGGCGAAGATCCTGGCCGAGCCAACGATCGTCTCGACCGCAGGGCGAAAAGCGTCGTTTCATAGTGGCGGCCATTTCCTGGTTCCCGTGCCACAAGCCAACGGCGAGACGATCGTTGAAACTCGAAAGTTCGGCACGTTCGTGGATTGTACGGCAACGAAGCAGTCCAGCGGCCATCTAGGGATTGAGATTCGCGTTGGCCATTCAGTTCGTGATGACTCACGAACGGTCACGGCAAACGGTGTGACGGTTCCGGGCTTGAGGTCGCGGTGGATTGATACTGCTTTCACAGCGAGGGCGGGGCAAACGGCGATGTTCGTCGGGGATCAAGGTTTGGTATTTATGGTTACGCCGGAGATTGTCGACCCGAATGTCTACACTCCCTTAAGCATTGATCGCCTGCCTCATTCGATGCCAGCCACGACCAATCGCGAACTAATAATTGTCGACGCGATGCTTTACCGAGCCGATATAAAAGCACTTCGCGAGAAAGGCGTTGATCTCGGCAAAGCCTTGCCTTCCACAACCGCGTCGGCATACACGACGGACACAGTATCTTCGGTGATGGGTGAGCG
This sequence comes from Planctomycetota bacterium, assembly GCA_963204995.1. GTDB lineage: Bacteria > Planctomycetota > Planctomycetia > Pirellulales > Pirellulaceae. Next base: position 881 of record CAUJKL010000244.1, read on the forward strand.
GCAGCTATCCGCGCTAGTGGCGCGACTCGCTGATTTGGACGACGTCGAATTGATCTCGCGACCCCAATTGCGCATACCTAGTAGCAGGACTGCCCGGGCGAAGGTCATAGGCCGAATTCGAGTTCGGAAAGCGAACGGAACTCAGCCGGCATCGGACGAGTACCAAGAGGTGGGTGTTTCGATCATGCTCGGTCCCGTCGTCCTTGAGAATGGACAAATTCGGTTAACGGCAAGTGCCAACGTATCGAGAGTCACTGGCGATGAGCAGGCGATTGAGTCGCAAGATCTACGCGGTAAAGGCGACTTGTATACAGGCGAATCGTTGGTGGTCTATGAAGAGGGCAACGATGCCCTGCTAATCGTCACACCGCGACGAATATCATCGGAGCCTCCAAGTAGTTATTCCCTTCCAACGATCGTTGGCGAAGAGCCTAAGCTGCGGGACGCAAGACCACCGGCCAAGGCAACGCTCAACGACGAAATTCGCGAGCTTCGCGATGACGTGAAGGACTTGCGTCGCGAAGTTGGACGATTGATCGACATTCTCGAAGATCGTGATCGCACGTCGCTGCAGGTTGTGCCGTCCGATGACGACCACTCTTCGAACAACATCGCCAACCCAAGTTTTAGAGAAATGTGGGATCTCACGCTTGCTGAAGTGATTGCCATTGGCTTACAGAATTCGAAGGCGATCCGTAGCCTTGGCGGCGTGACGCCGTTCGGACTCCCCGGCAAGAAAGTAGTTGTGCTGGCTCGCGTCAACAAGGAAGTTAGCCTCACCGATTTCGAGGCGACCGTTCGCGAGTTTGTGAGCGAAACTGAGGGAGTTTATTGGGAACTTTGGGCCGCAAGGCGCGATCTCGAAACGGCGAAGAAGTCACGAGAAGCTGCAAAAAAGTTGTGGAACGAAGTCTACGAACGACAACGTGGCGGGATGGCTAATGCGCAAGCCGAGGTACAGGCTCGTGAGCAGTATTTCTTCTTTCGCGATCAACTTGAATCAGCGTTGAATGAGTTGTACAGCCGCGAACGAAAGCTTCGGCTTCTTATCGGCGTGGCAAGCTCGGATGGCCGATTAATGCGTGCGACCGACGAACCGACGACGGACAAGTACATTTTCGATTGGGACGAGGCGAAGAAGAACGCCTTGTCAAACTCTGTGGAACTGCGTCAGCAGCGACAAGTGGTGCAGCAGGCCGAGCTCGAATTGGCCAACTCCAAAAACATTCTTCTACCGCAACACTACCACTTGCGGCCTAACGATTGGTATCAGCGTGGGGCGGGCGGGGTTGACTTCCTATTATCGCCAGTTGCATCTCGTCTAGCGTCCGCAGGCGTGAGGAACGCGACCTTAAAGGTCACCCGCGAGAAGGCACGATTGGAAGACCTGGAACTGAACGTCATGCAGCAATTGTCGAAGGCCACGCGAGATGTTGCCTTTTTCTACCAATCGGCGAGAACACTCCTCAATCGCTCGCTTGCGGCCGAAGCGGAAGTGGCGTCGACAACCACGCTGTACACGAACGGCAAGGCTACGTTGGATCTTGTGCTCGACGCGCAACGACATCTGGCTCAGAGCAAGATCGACTACTCATCAGCGATTGCACAGTACATGACCGCCATCAAAGAGTGTCAAAACCAAAAGGGCTCGCTTCTCATCGAACGTAATTTCAGGATCGAAATGACGGAAGAACCTGTGTCAGCGTCCCAAGGACGGGGGAATGCGTCCGCACCGAATCCGGCGGCCAGTCCCGATCCGACGGTGGAGCTGGAGACGGGCGAATAACCGTCCATCAAGAGGGAGTGTTTCCACTTCGCAGGAACGCGATCTGGGCTGTTTACGGTCCTTTCGCGGCGTAGCCGATACTAGGCGCGACGTTTACGTCGGGTGATGTGGACGCCCCGCTCGTTCTCCCTCCCGCCGCAGGCTGCGGCGACGGGGGCCGTTTGGTGGTTGACCGATGCAAACCCGTGTTAAAGCACGGGTCTAATACCAGCTACGCTGGAAAACCCAGCAATCTGGTTTGAAGTAGACTAGCTGATCGGATGCTTCTCATGCGTTGGCGATTCCAGAGCAAATCCAACCCTCACGAAGTTGCCCTTCGCAAGCAAACGATTGAGAGAATTGCCGACTGGTGGAAAGAATTCGCAACCAAGACGAATGATTTGACCGCGTTGTTCTTTCAGCGAACGAAGTGGGACTTGCCGGAATGGATGCAACTGCACCTTGAGCACAATCCACCCGGAGCTGATATGGGAGTCTGGGCCAGCCGTTAACGGCAAGGGACATCGCTTGGTGATCACACCGGAACAGCGCCGTCAATTGCGACCGCTGGTAGCAGCCATTGTCGAACGTGCTCCCGACATCTCGGGTTGGGAGTTCTATGCCTATCGGCAACCGGGCGATGTCGGAGACGCCACGGCGACCGTCGCAGGTCGAGCCGGTGGCGACTTGACCGGCGCCATGGTTCGAGCCCAACGTGGCGAGCACAATCGCATCGATCTTTGTTTTTGCACACCACGTGCGACTCACCACCACGACCGCCGATGGATTCGCTCGACGAGTAATTGACTGGTCCGTCACTCGCAACGTCATGCAACGACACTTAGCCAGCCACGCGACACCAAAAAGAAACCGCGGCAAGTACCGGGGATTGCGAGGAGTCGCAGTGTCCTAGACACTACGTCAGTGGGCGATGAGGGACTCGAACCCCCGACCCTCTCGGTGTAAACGAGATGCTCTAACCAACTGAGCTAATCGCCCGCAAATCGAGTCCCAATCGTACTTATTCTCCGTGTTATGTGTCAATCGGGCGGTCGATTCGTCCGAGGAGCTTCTGTTGGTTGATTTTTTTAGTTCGTTCGCGTTGGCGTTTCACTTGCTGTGCATGAATATCGCAGCGGCGGGGCCCTTGGTCTGTGCGTGGTTGGATTGGCGGAGTGCTCGCGGCGACGAGGCGGCTCATCGAGCGGCAAAGTTTCTGGCGCGGACGTCGCTCGCGATGTTTGTCGTGGGTGCCGTATTCGGAATCTTAGTGGCCGCCCTCTTTTGGAATGATGCCTACCACGACCTCATGCATGTCTTCATGTATAAGATCAAGTGGGGTGCAGGGGAACTGTTGTTCTCGCTGATCCTCATGACCCTGTACGCGGCGATCGTAACACGTGGTGCGCCGCGCGGGTTGGCTGGCAAGTTGGGGCGGGCTTTCATCGCCATACTCTCGGGGATGAATTTGCTGTATCACTTTCCCGTGCTGTTCATCGTTATCTCGGAAGTCGCCGGAGGCTATCTGGAGATGCCCGAGAAGGTTGATGCAGCGATCTTCCGCAACCTGATGACAGAAAGTTCTGTGCTCGCTCGTTCGGTACATTTCTGGGTGGCTTCGTTCGCCGTGACGGGAGTCGCGTTGATCAGTTTTGGCAAGCGGCTGCTCCGTAATGATGAAACGCAGGACATCGGCTCACGGATCGCTATCTGGGGTGCGCGTATCGCTCTCGTGCCAACTTTGCTTCAAATCCTGGTGGGCATTTGGGTACTGAGCGTCTTGCCGCCTTTGATGCAGCAGCGACTCATGGGACGCGATCTGTTGACGGCAAGTGCATTTGGCTTGTCGCTCATCGGAGCCTTGTGGCTCATGCACCAACTATCGGCAGTAGCGTTTGGTGATACGAAGCCGCGCACGCTGAAGATGGCGATTCACTTGATGTATGCGGTTGTGATCTTAATGACTTTTACCTCGCAATTGGCATTGGCAAGACCCGCTCACGCCGATAATCCTGCAAAACTGGAAGTATCCCATGACGATTGAAAATGTGACTCTCATCGATCCGACGACCGGCGCGCGCGCCAGCATCCTGGCCGGTTTTGGATTCAACTGTTACGAATTTGTTGCCAACTTGAACGGGCGCGAAGTCGATGTGCTCTGGTCAGCACCTGGGTTCGCCAGCGGTGACGAGAGAGCGTCAGGTAGCGGCATCCCACTTTTGTTTCCGTTTCCAGGTCGACTGCGCGGGTCAACCTTTCAATGGGAAGGTCGTGATTATTCGCTGGAAGCGGGTGATGGTCGCGGGAATGCCATACATGGGTTTGTGTTGAATCGCTCGTGGCGAGTCATCGAACAAAGTGCTTCGCGAGTTGTCGGGCAGTTTCAAGCGTCGGTCGATGACCTCAAGTTGCTCGATCAGTGGCCTGCTGACTTTTGCGTGACGGGTACTTATGAACTGATTGGAAATCGCCTGGCATCGACCTTTGTGTTTGAGAATCCCGATGACAAGGCCTTGCCGTGTGGCTTTGGCACGCATCCCTACTTTCGCTTGCCACTTGGAGGAACTTCCAACGAGTCGTGTGTGGTGACGATTCCGGCAACCAAGCAGTGGGAACTGGTCGATATGCTCCCCACTGGTAAATGCAAGGAGTTGGCCGAGGCGAAAGCCTATCAGCAGGGCCTGCGGTTTGGCGACATGAAGTTCGACGATGTGTTTGGCGGATTGGTCTTCGACGGAGACGATTGCGTTAGCGAGATCGTCGACCCCGAGAGCAACACACGGCTTACAATGCGATTCGATCGATCGTTTCGAGAGCTTGTCGTTTACACGCCACCGCATCGCGGCGCAGTCTGTGTCGAACCATATAGTTGTGTGCCTGGCACGGTCGGGCTAGATCTGCCGGGCGTCGACTTCGGCCTTCGCATTCTTCAGCCCGGCGAGTCGTTCACCTCGCGAGTCGAGTTGGAAGTCGGCTGATCGAGTGACTTCGAAAAGAAGAACGGCTGAATCTGCAGATCCAGCCGTTCGTTAATCTCTAAATCCGATCGGTCAGCTTACTCTTCAGGATTGGTACCTGGAAGCTTGCCAGCTTTGATCCGGTCGCCAAAGGTCTCGCCGCTTTGGGACTTCTCTTCGAGGACCTTCTCCAATACTTCAGCGATTTCTTTTGCGAAGGCTTCTTTGTCGCCCTTCTTGGCATTGTAGTTCTCTTTGGTCAAACCAGCCTTTGTGATCGCCATGCCGTAGTCGTTGCGATCCGCTTTCTTCTTGCCAAAGTGGCAGGCATTGCACTTGGCATCAGCGAGTGCGCCTTCGATAGCCGAACCCTTGTACATCGCGTCGTGGACCTTCTTGTAATCGGGGCGAGCATCGACGGTTCCGACGAAACCGACAAGCATCGCGGCAACCAAGCTACAAAGTGTTAAAATTCCAGCCTTCTTCATCCTGTAAATCCTCCAAGTGGTTAACAAAAAACTGGTGACGAGTCCGGTGACCTTGTGCCACCGGTGCTAAGGTGGGCCATCAGATGGGACAACCAAACATCACAATAGTAAACTCTGGCAAACTGTGTATGTCAAGGAATCGCCCGTGCCCGCAGGGCATTTCGGTTTTTCAATTTGGGATGCCATCTCTAATGGAAACCCGAAGCGTTAGCGAGGAATTCATTGGGTGTGCCTCGCTTACACATCGGGTTACGCTGGCGTCTCCTAGCGTTTTTCGCAAAGTTACGATCAACGCCTCGCCCGATAGTCTTGCAGGGTTGGGACGAATCCGAAGCGGTTCACGACTAATCCGATTTCGCCCAAGTCAGGAGCGACTTGGACGGAGGCGACGCCGCAGAGTCCGGAGTGCTAGCGGTCGCTTTGGCGTTCTATTGAGTTACTCGACCCAGTGGATCCGCACCAAGCGCACCGACCAGCGAAGCGAGGTACTGCTCCGATTGAACGCTATCGAGTTGCGCATCGGCGTATCGTTGCCTTTCATCGAGGCCGAGTCGACTCGCGACATCCTCACGACCGGGACCGGACCGATAGGTCGCTAGGTATCTGGAGTGGCGTTGCCACAGCGCGATATCGCGACGCTGTTTCGTGGCGAGGCGTTCGCGATACCAGTCACTGGACAATAGATAATCTCGTGTAAACATGTTGCGGAGCCGAGGGTCCGAGATGGTCATGCCATCGAACTCGCCGTGAGCCATGATGTGAATCAAGGCTCGCAGCGGTGGGCAGGCTTCCTCGATGGAACCGTCGGCAAGATAAGCCTCCGCGACTTTCTGATGAGCTTCGGTGACATACTTGATGCCGTCGGCAAAGGCGTCGGGATCTTGAGTCTCGGGGCGCAGCAGCGATTTGTCGAAGACTTTCGTAGGATTGTCAAAGACTCGTCCGAAGAATCGTCTCACAAATCGGTGGTTGATGCGATAGCCAAGGCGACTGGCGAGGATCGTCTCGCCCTTGTACTCGAAATCCTCCAAGCGTTCCAGGAGTTTCTCTTCAATCAAGTAGCGAGGATCGCGCTCTTCGGCCGAAAGGCGACACCAAATCTCTGGAACCAGCAAACTGATATCGTGATCGACTTGCATGTTCGGGCCGATGTGGCCAGCCGCCGATGAGAATCCCGCCAAGCCGGTGACGATGAAACTGACGAGAGCGTTGTTCAAGTCGGCCGTAAATCGCAATGCGTTGAACGGCCCTTTGGTCAACGCTCCTTCGCTGCCGAAGCCGGTTGTCGACGGGCTCTTACCCGTCAGTGAGCAAACGAAGTCCATGAACAGTTCAGGAAGTTCCTGATAATGAATCGGGTTATAGACAGCCAGTCCCCGAATACGGTTGGCTGGTTCGGCGGCATTATTACGTCGGCCGAAGAGTACGGCGTTGACTGGCGTATGCAGCGGTTGTTTGGCGGCGATGCCACGCCACAATCGCATGCCTCGCCGAGCGACATATCGGTCGAGTGGTCGCACGAGATCGGGGCGACTTTGCAGGTAACGAGGGTTCTTCGAAAAACGGCCATCGATCTCACGAGGAATCGCAGAGCACACAACATACTCGTCATCCGACTGCTGGAAAGAACGCAACAGCTCCTGCATCGGCGGACTGAAGGCGTCGAAATCGATCACGTACTTTGTCATCTGATCGACATCGTCGCGGGTCAACGGTTCGTAATTGGACAGAAAGTTGTCGGGGCGCGTCAAATCCGCCTCCGTCTGCTTGTCGAGGCCGCGGTGGATGGCGTCGTCAGGACGTTGAAACAACCGATATTCGCAATTCTCAACGAACTTCACACTCATCGCGCCGTCGAATTCATCGACGGGAAGATCCCCGACCTGCGATCTCGGTACGATCACCGAGGCACTGATGTCGTCCTC
>CAUJKL010000245.1 GCA_963204995.1 Planctomycetota bacterium
ATCTCGTAGTTGGTGTGACTGCACAAGGAGGAGCTTGAATGACGTTTTCTTTCGATCCAGCGGAGTATGGCTCGGCTTGCGAAGCCTTGATTTCCTCCGCCGACCTTTGTGAACTTGGACCTGGAACACCGAACCGGACTGTGCGGGGAACGCTCCGAGCCCTCGACGAAGCCGCCGTATTTGGAGGCAAAACGGTCACGGATCGCGATATGGCTGCCTGTTGTATCTCCGGTTTGTGGCTGTTGCACAACTTTCTGGACGATTCGCACACGATCAGCCAGAATGTCCACACGGCGACGGGTAGCTATTGGCACGGCATCATGCACCGCCGCGAACCAGACTTTTCCAACGCCAAATACTGGTTCCGGCGTGTTGGTAGTCACGAGATCTTTCCTGCCTTGTGCGCGGTCGCCGAGCAGATCGCGCGCGAATTCGGTACGGACGAACGATCCGAGTTCCTGGCGAAGCAAACCCAGTGGGACGCTTTCGCCTTCGTGGATCTCTGCGAAGCCGCAAGTCGCGGGCATACGAATGAAGCTCTTTGCCGTCGAGTTGCACAGTTGGAGTGGCAAGTTTTGTTCAACTTCTGCTATCGACGGGCAATCGATGGAGCGGCCTGACTTCGCCAAGGCTAATCGGTGGCAGAAGCGACGATCGCTTCGGGCTTGGCATAATAAGGATTGTAAATCAGCTTAGAAGCGAGCAGCGACTGTTGATTGTCGCCGTAGAACGGATTTTGCATCACCTGTGCGACCGAATCCGTCGCCTGCGAAGTTTGCAGCGGGCCTTCTTCGATCACGGGGCCTGGTGCAAATGGGTTTAGCGAAAACTGTCGCTTCGGCGCGGGAGCAGGACGGCGAGCCGAGTAGGCGTAGGGACTGTCGCCCATCGGTCGACGACGAATCTCGTGGCTGTAGTACACTGGTGGATGCAATGCGAAGTAAGGAGGAACGGGCACATAGCCAAGCCCGTACAACGACCCGCTATATCCGAAGCCGTAATACGGCAAACCTGAACTAATGCCGCCACCATAGCCATATTGAGCTTGCGACTCGTTGGTAAACATCAAGCTCGCAACTAACAACGCCGCACAGAACATCACTGGTCTCATCGTGGCACCCTCTTCAGTCTTTTTGGTTCAATACACAGTTCACACCACCAACTTCCACAGTAATTGCCCCCGACAACCATTACAACCTTTGTAATTCACAAGTCCGCGATGGATTCAAAACTGCTAACCGAGAACCTGAAGCGAGAAGCCAGCCGCCTGGGTTTCGACCTGGCAGGCGTCTGCCCGGCCGTCACCCCAACCGGCTTCGGTCGATTCGGCGAGTGGCTGGCTGCGGGCTATGCGGGGGAAATGCACTATCTCGCCGAACGAGAAGCGGCCTACGAACACCCACGATCGGTACTCGACGGCGTACGAAGTGTTGTGATGCTGGCGATGAATTACAAACACGAGCCCCCGATACCTGCAAAACCAGGGCAAGGCCGGGTCTCGCGTTACGCCTGGGGCGAGGCGGATTATCACGACGTCATTCACGCGAGGCTGAAACAACTCACGGCCTCGTTTCGCCAGTGGGTTCCAGACGCCAAAGTGCGAGGCGTCATCGACACCGCACCTCTGCTTGAACGCGAGTTCGCGCAACTCGCCGGACTTGGCTGGATTGGCAAGAACACGCTGCTGCTTAACAAATCGTTCGGTAGTTGGTTCTTTCTCGCTGCCCTATTAACCGACCAGGAATTGGTCTACGACGAGCCTCACCAGACCGACCATTGCGGCACTTGCCGAGCCTGTCTCGACGCGTGCCCGACCGACGCCTTTCCGCAACCCTATGTGCTAGACGCAACGAAGTGTATCAGCTATTTGACGATCGAATTGCGTGAGCAAATACCGGAAGCGCTTCGTGCAGGGATGGGTGACTGGGTATTCGGCTGCGACGTGTGCCAGGATGTTTGCCCGTGGAACAATCGTGTGCCGACGACCAATGAACCGGCATTCGCTCCGCGTACGGACAGCAATCCGATCGAACTCGCCGAACTCTTCTACTTGACCGACGAGCAATTTCGCGCTCGATTTCGCAAGACACCGCTGTGGCGACCGAAACGTCGGGGCATATTGCGTAATGCAGCCATTGTGCTCGGCAATCAACTGGCGACAGAAGCCATCGCTGCATTAACGCACGGACTCGCCGACCATGAACCGCTGGTGCAAGAGTCCTGCCGGTGGGCGCTTCGACAGATCGATGGCCGACGGGCTTAGTTGTCGAGAGCAAGTCCCGCTGATTAGAATGTGTTAACGACTGAAGCCGAATCAGGAACGAGGCAAAACATGCCAGTTGTCAAGGTGATGGTGTGGCAGGCAGGCGATGCCTGGCTTGGATATCTGCAAGAGTATCCGGATTACTGGACTCAAGGCGAAAGTCTTGATGATCTCAGGGAGCATCTCAAGGATCTCCACGCCGATCTGTCTTCTGGCGAGATCCCTGGAGCGAGTTGAATGGATCACGACTATCGTCGACTGAGCCTGAGTGGGCACTGACCACCTATACCCGCCGCCTCAACTCTTCGAGCGATTTCTCAATGGCGGTGAGTTGATCCTGAAGCTGGCAAAGACTCTCGCGTTCCTTGGCAACGACATCGGCAGGAGCCCGATCCACGAAATTCGCGTTCTCAAGCTTCTTCGCCTTGCTTTGAATCAAGTTCTGAAGCTTTGTGCCTTCCTTCTCCAGTCGTTCGATCTCTGCCGCAA
>CAUJKL010000246.1 GCA_963204995.1 Planctomycetota bacterium
GGAGCGTGATGGCTACATTGAAACGCCGTGACGAACGCACCACATACGAGCAGCATGGTCAGGAGTATCCAGGATCGCCGCGCGGAGCTTGGCTGGCGGCGAGGGGGTCGGGAGTCTTTTTCGGCCGAACCGTTCTTGTCAGGGCTAACTGTTGGGCCGAAAAAGACTCCCGATCCCGTCACGTGCGACCCAGGAAGCTGGTTGGTTGAGATTTGTGGCTGAACGAACTCGACGGTGTCGGCTTGCGCGAACTTCACCCGCACGGATTTGCTTAACGCCGCGAGATCGGAGTGTTTTGCAAACGGCTCCAGAGCCTCGGCGAGTTCGCTGGCTCGCAAAAACCGCTGAGTGGGGTCCGTTGCCAGGGCTCGATGCACGATCGCTGCCAATTCTGCTGGCACATCGTCGCGCAAGTCGAGAACAGAAGTGAAGTCGCCCTTCTGCATGGCTTGCAGTCGTTGCATCAGAGAGCCGATGTTGCGATACGGTGCATGGCCGCACAGCAAACGATAAAGCGTCGCGCCGAGCGAGTAGACGTCCGTTCGCTCATCCACACAGCTTTGGCCGGCGAGTTGCTCGGGCGAGATGTAGTCCAACGTGCCCAATACATTTCCCGCTGTCGTGAGTTCGACCAAGTCATCTTCACGGTTCAGAAACGCCGCCAATCCTAAATCGAGCAGCTTGACGGTACCATCGACTGCCAACATCGCATTCGCGGGCTTGATGTCTCGATGGATGATTCCGCCTCGCTCGTGAACGTAAGCCGCACCCACGGCCATTTGTCGTGTGAGCTCACAGGCATCCGCAACCGCCAACGGGCGGCAGGTCCGCTCGACGGCCGAGACGTCCGCCCCCGCGACGAATTCCATGACGAGATAAGGGATACCGTCCGATTCGCCAGCATGAAACGCTCGGACGATGTTCGGGTGATCCAAGCGCGCCACGACTTGCATTTCGCGAACGAAACGAGCGAGCGGCTTCGTGGACAACACATGCAGGCATTTGATGGCGACGACACGCCCTAACCGTTCGTCTCTGGCTCGCCAGACTTGCCCCATCCCTCCGCTTGCGATGAGAAACTCAAGCTGATAACCGGCGATATGTGACGGTGTACCAAAGGCGACTGATTTGCGTCGTGGCGGAAACGGCGGCTTCATCGTCCGTAGTGCGTCCAGAATTGTCTGTACTGCCGACGTCTGCGCCTCACTCGGAACAACGTACTGACCTGAGGTCGACATTTCGAACAAGCCATGGCCTGCCGCTCGTTCGAACTCCAACAGAGTGTTTCGACAAGTCGCGCAGTCGGCAACGTGATCGACGATCTGTTCGGCAATTTGGTCGGTCGCAATCCCGATCGCCAAGTGGCGCAGTTCGATTCGAGTTGGACAAGAATTGGTTGGCATGACGCAACCCGTAAGGACAACGAAACCAAGGGGGAGCACTCGACCGCTTCTCTTATATAACGAACTCGCGCACGGAAACCACTCGACTGAGGTAGTTTAGGAGCCGCCTTTGCTCGCCAGGTGCGGGAATTCGGGAGCAAGTATTTGCTTGAGCTTTGTCGCTGCTCGATTGATTCGGTTGCGAACCGCGCCGACGGACAGGCCCGTTTCCTCAGCGATCTCGGCATGCGTCTTGTGCTCGAAGAAGTGAGCGAGAAACGCTTCGCGTGGTCCTTTGGGAAGTTCCTCTTCGGCTTCGAGCAGCTGTAAGGCACGACGAATCAGTCCGGCGCGATCCGCTTGGTCTTCCTCGACGCTGACCGGAGCATGAATCGCATTTGCGGCTTGTGGGGTCAGCTCTTCCTGGCGGTTCTGTTGTCGATAGAACTCTGTGACAACATTCTCCGTGATCGTATAGAGCCAGCCACGGAAAGTCGTGCCGGGACTGTGGTGGTCGAAATCGTCGAGGTGCGAGAAGACATTGCTATAGACTTGCTGAATGACTTCGACCGCATCATGGTCGCGAAGCCCTTTATGAAAGCACCACGATGCCAGCATCGGCGAGTAGATCGTGACGAACCGCCTCCAGTCCTCTTCCCGCTGTAATCGGAGCCCATCCAGCAGGGATCGCGACGTACTGGAGGATTCAGCGGTCAACATCAAGGGCTCTCGAATTACGAGGCGACGGATTCCGCTGCAAATATACCACAATGGTCGAGTGGTGTGGGCGGGGACCAGTCGCGACGGGGCGGTTACTACGGGGGCTGCGCCAGTCCCGAGCCTCGACTTATAATTCGACTTTCTTCATTGTCGAGCAAAGATTCATGTCCAGCGTCGGTCCCAATATCCAAGCCGAGATTCTCCGCCCGCTGACGGCGACGCAGCAGGAAGCCGTACGCCATGTCGACGGCCCGCTGATGATCCTGGCTGGGCCGGGAAGCGGTAAGACGCGGGTCGTCACGCATCGCATCGCCTACCTGCTGGCCGAAGGTATCCCGGCTCGGCAGATCCTGGCTCTCACGTTCACGAACAAAGCGGCCGACGAGATGCGGCTGCGACTGGATCGCCTCGCTCCGCGACAACCGGTGTGGATGGGAACATTTCACCGCTTCTGTGCCCGCACGCTTCGACAGCATGCGGCACTTGTCGGGTTGAGCGAGAATTTTTCCATCTTCGACACGAAAGATAGCGAGAAGTTGTTGAGCGAGGCGTTGGGCGACGCGTCGGTCGCACTCAGCCATGTCACACCGGGGCAGATCGCGCATGAGATCAGTTGGGCCAAGAGTCAACTGATTACGCACGACAAGTATGTCGCACGACCGGGTCGCTCGCTCGGCGTGATCGTGCAAGAGGCGTATCCCGTGTACCAACAGCGCCTGCTTGGAGCCAATGCCGTTGACTTCGATGACTTGCTGCTGCATGTCGCGAGTATGCTGCGCGAGAGTCCTGAATTGCGGCAGACGTTGGACGAGCGCTATCGCTATATCTTGGTCGACGAGTATCAGGATACGAACTTTGCACAATACGCCATCGTGCGAGCCTTGTCCCAAGACTATCCCAACCTGGCGGTGACCGGTGATCCCGACCAGTCGATCTATGGGTGGCGCGGTGCCGATCTGAATAACATCCTCGACTTCGAGAATGATTTTCCCAACGTCGCGGTTGTTCGTTTGGAGCAGAACTATCGCAGCACGCGTTGTATCTTGCGCGTCGCGGACCAACTGATCTCGAACAATGTTCGGCGTAAGCACAAGGAGTTGTTCACAGAGAATCCGGAAGGCAAGCCGGTTCGGTTGGTCGTTTATCCAACCAGCCGCGATGAAGCCGACAACATCGCCAGCCAGATT
>CAUJKL010000247.1 GCA_963204995.1 Planctomycetota bacterium
TGTAGTTCCGCGATCATCAGGCCGAGGAATTTGTCAACGTCGAGATCATTCAGTCCAGGCCCTACTTGATTACTTTTGTTCGTCGATTGGTCAATCGACGTCGTGGCTGGAATTCTTGACATTCTTTCGTTCCTTATGGCTTGTGGAGGACGGTTGTTGCGCGCACCAATCACGATGCGCGCACGACTCGAAACACACGCCGATTGGCGTGCTGTCACGAGCCGCTTGTGACGCGATCTCTTCTTTCATTCGTAGGACGGGTCTCCAGGCCCGTCCCACTGCGAACGGGGCTGGAGACCGTCCTACGGCGGACGGGCCTGGAGACCCGTCCTACGGCGTTATTCTCCGCCGCTGCTTACCTCAGACGATGATGTTCAGTTGTCCGTTTCCAATGGTGGTGTTTGCTTCTTGTGAGTTCGAACGAGGCGTTTCTTGGGGTTCGCGTGAATGGCTCGGCGACCGAGGGCGGTCCTCGTGCTGTCGATCGTTCTGTTGCATCCCATCTGGTGTCCCGCCTGTGTGTCGATCGGTCAGATCAACATCGAATTGGTCCACTCGCATGCCGTGTTCTGCCAGCCGCTCGCGCAGCAGCGGCAGGTTCTCGAGCAATAGCGTGCGCGCAGCTGGTGTGTCGGCCTCGACGCGTGCAGTGACAGCTCCGCTTTGGACCTTGATCTCCAGCGTCAACGACCCAAGTTCTGGAGGGCTCAATCGAAGCCGGAGCGTTCCGCCGCGATCACCCGTTGCCTGCACGGCACGAGCCACACGATCGACGAAGCGAGCCTGGTCCGCGTCGGAAAGATTCATACCACGGGTGCTCGGTTCTCCCGTCTTGGCCAGAAGGTGCTGCGCGAAGCGACTCGGAGTTCCCTGCGTTTTCGCGGTCTCATCTGCCGCCGTAGCTTGACCGATTGGCTGAGAAGCTTCCGTATTGTTGTGGTCGCGCGACTTACGCGAGTTGCTGTCGCTCGCTGTATCCGCGGCAGCGTCGACGAGTGCGGCGTCGATCGATTGCGCCGCCGCATCCGCATCCGCGTCGATGGCCTCGACTTTCTGTTGGACCGTAACATCGTTGCGACTGTCACGACGTTGTGGTTTGGCGGACTTGGGAGCGACATCGTCTTGGGCCTTGGTTTCCGAGACGCCTTCAGTCTCGCGGGCGTCGCTCGCAGCAACTTCTTCGTTCGTCTTTGTCGCTCGATCACTTACGTGCGGAGACGCGGACAGATCGCTCGCCCGTGACTCGCCGTTGCCGCCTGTGACTTGCCGATGATTCGCCGCATCGCCGTCTGTTTCGACAGCCGCTTGCTCGTCAGTCGCTTCGCCCTCTGTTTTGAGTGTCGCGTCGACTTTAGCCGCTTCCTTGTCAAGAGCCGCATTGGTCGGCTTGATTGCCGCTTCGTCGTCGGTTTCGTTGTTCGAATCGGTGGACGCCTGTAGTTCCAGGTCTTGGACATTGGCTAGTTGTTCGTCAACGGTGGCGACAGCGGCGACGACGACTTCATCCCCCGCAACTGTATCTTTTTCCACGTCCTCGTCGTCATGGGCCGGTTCTGGCTTCGAAGAGATCGCCGCCGCCGACTGATCGTCGCGAGCCTCCTCGTCGTCGCGACGAGCTTCTTTCGGCGTTGGTCGGGCTGGCTCATTGCGAGGCGCATTCGTGGATGAGGGCGCTGGTCGCTCGGGAGGTCTATCTTCGCGCACTGGTCCGCGCGTGGATTGGTGCAGCGTGGGAGCGGTCGCCTGTTGCAAGTGCGACTCAAAGGATTCGTGCGTCGCGCGCGCCGATTCAGATACCGGAAGCACTTTCAACGTGTCGAGCGCTGCCGAGCGAGTAATGTTTTCAAAAGAGAACGGAACCATAGTCTGGCCTCACTTGCTGCTCGAATTAAACGCTTCAAACTGCTCTCGCGCTTGTCGGATCACTTCGACATCCGGCACACCCAATCGTATCTGGCTCAGGATCATGTTTAGCTGCTGGCGATCCTCAGCGGATTTGAACTCACCCATGATTTTCTTCTTGCGATCCAACGGCATGTTCTTGAACATGGTGACAACGAAGTTCATCGAAGTGTCGGGTGGAATGTCGGCATTGCCAAGGATGCGCAGGATTTGGTCTTTCGCCAGCTTCGCATCGACCGATTCCAACTGGCGTTGCACTTCCTTGAGGCCTTCGTCGACGGCACCGAGACGAACATTCTCGATTCGTTGATCAAACTCTTGTTTCAGCGTGTCGTATTGTCGCCGTTCGTCTTCCAGCAGAATACCGAGTTGGCGGACATCGATCAGTCCTTTATCCGCCGCAATCTCGCGCAGATCGAGATCGAGGCTGAGATGCTTGCGGGCCGTCAATACTTCCTCGAACGAAACTTGCTCGGCTTCGACGGGCTTCGAGGCGGCTTCCAGCTTCTGCCACATCGATTCCAGGTCGACGTCCTTCGAAATGGCGATCACTTCAACAACTTTCGCTTGCGACAGGTTGCCGCGCGCGTATAGCATTCCCAGCAGCGCAACTTGTGCGATGACTGTCGCGACGCTCAATAACGTGAGGGCGGTGAGTGGCAGGCGAATGAGTTTCATGCGATTGCTATTGAGGTTCAAGCTCTCCGATGGCGAGAAGGATGCGGTTGAGGACCATTCTTTCTTCTTCGGTTTTGAACTCACTGAAGATCTTCTTCAGCTTGTCCTGAGGCATTCCGCGAATCATGGCCAGTACGTCGCCCAGGACATCGTCCTCGGGCGTCGCGTCGCCGTCGCGGAGCATATCGATCATCAAATCCTTCGTTTGTTTCGGTTGCAGGACTTCGAGAGTTCTGCGTACTTCCGTTAGCGCCGAGTCGTCCACATCTTTCTCGAGCGTGGTAAGCAAGTTGTCGAAGCCGCGTTTGACAATCTCGTATCGGTCGCGTTTCGTGTACAGCGTCTGGACCAAGGCGCGAATGTCGTCGGCTCCCTTGCGGATGGCTTCTTGCCGAGTGGCGAGTGTGGTGTTGCTCTTGACTCGCGAGTCCAGTAGTTGGTCCCGAGTCAGGGTGGAAGTAGGTTCTGCGGTCGCGATCTTCGGCTTCTTTCCGCCGAGATTGAGTTTCGCCAGATCGAAGCCATAGATAACTGCCGCGTATTTTTGCACCTTGCTCGTCTCGAAAGCACCGGACTGCCACAGCGACGCGACGATGATTGTCTCGGCAATGGCGGTTGCAACGCAGGCGTAAACCAACGCCGCGCCCGCTGCTCCCAGTAGTTTGCCCACGATACTCATCAATACTCATCCTTGTCGCGACCCCAACGCTGGACGGCGACTTCGTCGAGTTGCTTCAGTTCACGTTTGAATTCCGTCGCGTCATGTTCCGCACGCTTTCGCTCTCGTAACTTCTCCAACACGCGTACGTCGCGATCCGCAGTGGCGAGTGCCGTTCGCCGTCTTTCGATCTCCGCTTGTAGTTGTGCTTCTTTTTGGTCAAGCGTCATTGCCTGTGACTTCAAGAGCAGCTTGTAACGGTGTGTTTCGAGTACTCGATCAACATGCACGCGCCCCGGCGAACTGATCACTCGCGATAGTTTTTCGACCTCCTGGATATCTTGTCGCAACTGTGCGGCTTGCTGGCGCAAGATCGATTCGGCGTGAAAGGCTTCCGCCAACTCGATCCGTCTCTGCTGACGTTCCGCCTCGCGTAGCTTCATCAGCGAATCTAATCGAAATTGAAATTTGGCCATGGTTCACTATGCCGGTGCTGCATTGAGTTTGTTGCCGCTGCCTTTGCCCATCGATTTCGCTGCGGTACAGCGGGCACCGAGGCGAATCAGCTCGGTCACGGACTGGCCGAGCGAACAGGAGTCGTCGACACGCTGTTTGAGGAAGTCGTTGATTTCGTGATGCAACAGAATCGCAGCATCGACAGCCGGATTGGACCCTTGACGATATGCTCCGATCGAGATGAGGTCTTCGTGATCGCGGTAAACGGCCATCAACTCGCGAACGGCCTGTGCCGCATCACGCTGCTGCTGCGACGCAATCGATGGCATCAGACGGCTGAGACTTTGCAGAACGTCGATGGCCGGATAATGTCCCCGCGACGCAATGTCGCGGGAAAGCATGATATGCCCGTCGAGCAAGCCGCGGACCGTATCGCTGACCGGTTCGTTCGTGTCGTCACCTTCGACAAGGACGGAATAAAAGGCGGTAATGCTGCCGAGTTCGCTACGGCCAGCTCGTTCGACGAGCTTCGGAAGCAAGCTGAACATCGAGGGGGGATAACCGCGAGTAGCCGGTGGTTCGCCAGCCGCCAAGCCGATCTCGCGCTGTGCCATCGCAAAACGCGTCAGAGAATCCATGAGTAGCATCACGTCTTTGCCTTGATCGCGGAAGTACTCCGCGATTGCCGTAGCGGTCAGCGCAGCTTGTAGTCGCAGCAGAGCCGGCTCGTCGCTGGTGGCCACGACCACGACGCTGCGTGCCAAGCCGGCGGGACCAAGATCTCGTTCGATGAACTCATTGACTTCACGGCCTCGCTCGCCGATCAATGCAATGACGTTGACGTCGGCCGATGTGTAACGCGCCATCATTCCCAGCGTCACACTCTTGCCGACACCGGAACCCGCGAAGATGCCGATGCGCTGACCACATCCGCACGTTAGCATCCCGTCGATGGCTCGAATGCCCGTCGACAGAGCCGTATCGATTGCAGGTCGAGAAGTCGCCGAGGGCGGGCGTTGGTCGACTGCTACGCGAAAAGGCAACGCTGGTTTCGGCAGGCGATCCGTCGTTCGACCACGAGCATCGATCACGCGCCCCAATAACTCATCGCCGACGCGCAGGATACGCGACGTCCGCTTGAGCCGAACCGGAGTGCCTCGCCGGACTCCCGACAGAGCACTGAAAGGATAGACCAGCGTCAAGTCGTCGCGAAAGCCGATCACTTCGCCTTCGATGAGGCCGCCCGCTTGTCGCTCGATTTCGACGATCGCTCCGACCGGAGCCAGCAGGCCGGCAACGGCAGTCATCATGCCCTCGGTCCGCACGACACTGCCGCGAAGTGCGGCAGGTTGGATGGTCTCGAGTTGAGCGAGGAGGCTATTCATTGCCGAGGAGCTCTTCCGTGATGCGGGTAAGTTGAGCTTCGAACGTCTGATCGATCACCCCGAATTCCGTTACGACTCGACAACCGCCGGGTGAAATTTCGGGATCGGCGACAATGTTGGTCGCTCCTAGCTTGCCAAGTTGTTTCGCAACTCCTTCAGCTCGATCTCGGAGAGCGTCGTAGTCCTGTGGGCTGAGCTGGATGGTGATCGTTCCGGCTCCCATCGCAAGTTCCAGGGCATCACGAATCAAATCGACGGTGATCTCGGGCGTGCTGGCGACTTCGCGGCGAATTACCCGCTCGGCGATAGCCGTGGCAAGGATGATCGTTTGCGATTCCCATTGTGTCAGCCACATGGCTTTGGAATGCCGAATGTCTTGCACGGCTTGTTGGAGTGCCGGCAACAAGGTGGCGAGCTGTTGGTCCAGCGTAGCGCTCAGCGACTGGCGCGCCTCCTGCAAGGCGGCTTGCTGCCCTTCCCGCTTGGCGGCGGCCGCGATCTGAGCCGCATCGGCCTTGGCCTTTTGGAGAATTTGTTCGGCTTGCTGGCGAACGACGGCGAGGTAGTTGTTCGCGCGCTCGGACATGTCTTCAAAGTTAAAAGCAGCCGATTGCAGCGTCGATGCTGCCCGGTCGAGCTTTCCTGCTTTGATGATTCCTGCCATCGATGGCCTGCCAATAAAAACGTGTTTGGGGATTACGCCGCTACCGCGAAGTGTTCAGGTTGTGGGCTGCCTATCGCACCCGCCGCGATCAGACCTGCTGCGACTTTGGCGATGGTAGCTTGTGCCTCGGCGATGTCGCTTAATCGGAGCGGTCCAAGCTGCTCCATCCGTCGCCTCAGCGATTTGGCTTCACGCGTTGGCAGCTGTTTTAGCAAGCGATCGACAAACGCTGGTGTTGCCCCCGCCAAGGCTAGTAACGTCAGTTTCGAATCGGATTCGCGGAACACCAAGGCCAACTCCGCGTTGCTGAGTCGCGACAGTTCCTCGAAGCTCACCGTGTTGGCATCGGGCGCTGTCGATGCCACTGGCGGAGGAGGAGGCGGTGCGATCGGAACGGGGTTGGCAGCGTCGCGAGTCGTCGAGCCCGTTTCGATCTCGCGTCGTTTCTCTGAAACGGCGGCGTGGCGCTTCGGGTGTCGCAATTGTTCTGCGAGGTGTCGGTCGTGTCGGGACAGGCTTGATGCTAGATGGCTACGAGTTTCGCCCGCCGCCGTCAGAATGGAAGCTACGGTCGACAAACCGATGGCACGGTTCTGCGCCGCTCGGATGTCATCATGCAGAAGCATCTTCAAATGTTTTTCGACTTCTCGCACGACGTCTCGATCAGCCGTGTCGAGTTCCGCGATCCGACGCAACAGGCTCGCTTGCAGTGGGGGCTCAAAGTGCTTCAAGAGATCGGCAGCTTGTCGCGGAGGCAGATGGGCGATGACGACGGCGATGATCTGTGGGTTTTCATCCCGCAGGTGTTTCGCGATCGCATCGGATTCGGCGTCACACAGGAACCGAAACGGAGGCTCCTCTGGTTCGGAAGATGTCCGCGAACGCTGTACATAACTTTCACTGGCTGCGAGTTTTCTGGCGAGTTCTGCATCCAGTTCGATGCCGGAGTCGTCCGCCTCGTCGACCGGATCACTGCTGCCCAGAAATTCTTGCATCACGAGTTTCTGTTCTTCTTCAGAGATATCGTGAAGTTCCATTGCGACGCTGCGCACTAGCGAAGCCTGCTCTTCAGACATGCGATCGAGAAGTTCGTCCGCGACACGATGGTCGAGCGTCGAAATCAAGATCGCCGCTTTGCGAATCGGGTCGAGTTTTATTGAGTTTGGTTTTGCCATGCAACAACGTTCAAGCCGCCTCCGTGATCCAATTTTGTAGTACGTTGGCCGCTGCGTCGGGATCATCGCGGACTAACTCTGTCAACTCATCGCGAAGACTTCGACCCTTTGAACTCGAACGACCGCGCAGCGAGTTTCCAAAGGCAACGCTCTCGTGATCTTCATCGTCTTCGTCGCCCTCATTTATCTCTGCCATGCGTCGCGCCGTGTCGCTCTTGGCGGCGACGGTCGCCATCGCGGAATCCTGTGCCGATTGGATCATGCTCCGCAAAAAGACGACGCCGAATAAGGCGACGCCCAGCATGGCGATCGTCTGCCAGTTCGAGGCGAACCAAGTACCCGAAGTTGCCACGAGACTCGGCGTCGGTGGTTCCGGCACCGGCAAGTCGGTGTATGCGGTTACCTTGACGCGGGGATACGAGTCTTCGCCGGGCGGGGCTTTAGGGATCAAGGGAGTGATTGCGTCTTGAATCGTCGCGATTTCTTGGGCTTCTAGGGCCTGCAACTCTGCCGGCGTCGGCGTGGGTGGCTCACCGCCCTCGGGGGTCGGATTCTGTTGCTTCCAGATGTGCTTGAAGTAGCTTTTGGGGATGCCGACGGAGACCATCACGGATTTTGGTACGAGGCCAGGTTTGCGGGTGATCTGTTGTGTGACACCTGATGTGTTCTCGGACTCTTCGACGCTCTCGGTCAAGGTGCTCTCGGTATCCGGCGTACTGTTCACCGCGACGGACCGATTGCCAACTCCGTTCGGCTCCGCTCCAGGTCGACCAGAACTTGCCGTTGTCACGGACCGTTCATCGCTGCTGGTTGTGCGAACTTTCAGAGGTGTTGGCTTCTCGTCGTATTTGATTTGCGTTGTACGATCTTCGAGAGTTTGATCTAGCTCGACATAGACGGTGACCTTGGCTTCGGGGTACATCGACAGTCGGTCAACAATCTTGTGTGTGAACTCTTGCTCATAGCGGCGTTGGGTGTCGGCATAGGCGTTCTGGTCACCCGACAAGGCACCATCCTTCGGCGGTCCTTCGTAGGACCGATGGCCATTCGTATCGGCGATAACGACTTCCGATCGCTCGATTCCGCCACCGAAGGCGACTACATCCCGAATCATCCGGATTTGATTGGCGTCGAGCGACATCGTTCCGGCGGCTTTGACGGTGACTGCCGCCCGGCGAATCGGTCGTGCCGGGAAGGTTGCATCGTTCATGATCTCTTGGATCTTCACCGAAGCCGCGTCGATTCCGGTGAACTCACGAATCGTGAACGCTAGATCTTTTTCCAACGCGTAACGCGTCCGGAGTTCTCCCATCTTGCGATTCTCGAACGGACTGTGCTCGGTGAACATCTTCTCCCAGGCCGACCCCGCATCTTGCGGCAGTGCGTTGTTCTCGACCAAGGCGGCGATGTACGTATGGCGCTGGCCGCGAGGAACTCGCAGTACGTTTCCCGTCGTATCCCATCCGTTCAAGTCGGCCTTGGACAGCGCTGCCGACATGCTCGCGATCTCTTCGTTCGTGAGAGTTCGCCCGCCGAACAGCAATTCGTCCGCAGTCTCTGTCTGTTGTCGAAATAGAAACACGAGACTGATCACGATCGTCGCCACCAACAGGCCCGTGGTGAGGCGAGCTGCTGGGGTCATCGACTTGAAGAGGTCAGTGACCTGTCCGTAGGCTTTGTTAAGGAAGTCCATCCATGAACTCCGGAGGTGGGGGCGAGTGTCGAGTGACTACCGACTACTGACTACTGACTACCAACTACTGACTACCGACTACCGACTACCGACTACCGACTACCAACTACCAACTACCAACTACCGACTACCGACTACATCAAATCCGAATCTCCTTAATCTCCTGATAAGCTTGGATCAACTTGTTTCTGACCTGCATCATCATGCGAAACGACAAGTCTGCTTTCTGCACGGCGGTCAGCACTTCGGCGGCGTTAACCTCTTCACCGGTTGCCAATTGTTCGACGGCATGGTTCGCATCAAGTTGCATCGAGTTGACGTGGTCTAACGCGTCGAGCATGAACTCCTTGAACGAAGGCGAAGTCTCTTGAGGTGAGCTGAACGCCTCGATGCCTTCAAAACCTTCGATTCCTTTCAGGCTTTCGAGACCACGCGCGAGCGATGGCGGGATCGAGATGCCATTGATGGGAGTCATGGGGCTGGTCCGCAGAAGTTAGCTGTAAACCGGAGTTCATTCCGGCTGTGTTATCAAATGGTCCTGCATTCCGATGTGCCTTTGCGGCACAAAACAACGGAATAAACTTCGTGCTACGTGTTACTGGTTTTTGAGGGGTATTTCTGTACCTGTCTAGCCGATGATCCGCAATGTCTGTTGTCCAATATTTTTCGTCACTTCCATCACGCCGACGTTGGCTTCGTACGCTCGCGAAGCTTCCATGGCATCGACGAATTCCCGCGTCATATTGATGTTGGGATAGGCGACATAGCCTTTGTGGTCTCCCTCTTTGATGGCCATCGGGTGACCCGGCTGATACTTGTAGTTGGGCTCGACGATATCCGTCTCGACCGAGGCGACCTTTACCCCGGTTGCCCCGCTTGCCATCTTCATGTCTTGGTCTTCTTGAAACACAACGAAGCGAGCCTGGTAAGCTTCGACGTCGCCGTTCTCATTGCGAGTGGTAGACATGTTGGCCATATTGCTGGCAATTGCGTTCATCCGCGCACGCTGCGCCACGAGAGCACTCGTGCTGATGTCCATGGCTGTAATCATTGAG
>CAUJKL010000248.1 GCA_963204995.1 Planctomycetota bacterium
TAACGTGGCAGGTAGCTTTACGATCATCAAGGTCTTCATTTGGGCGATGCCGATTCTGGGCTTTATTGGGACGGTGATGGGAGTCAGCAGTGCCGTCAGCGGATTGTCGGCCACGCTCGAGAATGCGGCTGACGTATCGGCCGTTACCAACTCGATGAAGAGCGTGTTCGGCGGCTTGGGAACCGCGTTCGACACAACGCTGCTCGCGTTGGTCATGAGCATGCTCGTCAAGATCCCCACTTCCGCGATGCAGAAGAACGAAGAAGGATTGGTCACCATTGCTGACGAATACTGCAACGAGAACTTGCTGCGTCGCTTGAACGATGGTCGCGAAGGCGGTGCCGAGCGCGGAGCCGGCGGTGGTTCTGGCGTCGATGCCAAGATCTTTCGCGAGGCCGTCGAGGCGGCCATGGGAACGCATCACGCCGAATTGGAAAGCTGGTTGCAGAAGCTTGACGCCATCGGCTCGAAGCTGACCACGCATGTGGCCAAGGGTTGGACCGACATAAATGCGAAGATGAAGGAGCAGCAGGAGCAGCAGCTCGCAACTTTTAAACAGCAGTATGTCGAGCACACGACTGCGTTGCAAAAACAACTTCAGGAGATGAACACCTCCGCAGTCGAGATCCAAAAAGCCCTGTCCGAACTTAGCAGCCAGGCTGCGTCCATGCAGAACGATGTCACCAAGTCGGTCTCGGGGTCCACCGATGCGTTGCAAACACACTTTGCCGGTTTGGAACGCGGGCTGACGGGGCTAAGCTCGGTTCTTGAGTCGCTGGGCGAGAAGCAAGTTGTTGTTCAACAAGTCGAAACCCCGCGGCGAGGTTGGTTTGGCGGTAAGAGACGCAACGGACGGCGATAACGTAGCCATCACGCTCCGCCGTGATGAGCCCGATGAAAAGAGTCGGACCTGCGAACGACCGTACCTTCTGGATAGACTTCAACGCAACAGGCTCATCACGGCGGAGCGTGATGGCTACATTACAGGCTCATCACGGCGGAGCGTGATGGCTACGTTACAGGCTCATCACGGCGGAGCGTGATGGCTACTTTACAGGCTCATCACGGCAGGACGTGATGGCTACTTTGCAAGATGATCGGACCATGGCTCGACGACCACCTCCCGATGATGACGACGTCTCACTGTTTCCCTTTCTGAGCATCATCTGCGCCATCATTGGTGTGCTGACACTGATGATTGCCGCGGTCACGCTGGGCCAGATGAACCAGGACGACGTTAAGGAAGCGGTCGAGAACGCGATCGCGATGGAGCAGATCCAGAAAGAATTAGCGGCCGCCGAAGACGTTGTCGCAGAGATGACGATTCAGTTGGACAAAGAGAAAGCCAAATTGTTGGATAACGCCGGTAGCCGGCAGAACGAGCTCGTCAAGACGCGAGCCGAACTCGAAGCGTTAATCAAGCAGCTTGCCGACGCCAAGAAGAAGACGGAGGAACAGAAGAAGATCAAGATCGTCATTCCGGAAATTCCGCAAGGGCAGCGTGAAACGGTCGCGGATATGCAGACGCAACTGTCCACGATCAAAGAGCGGCTCGCCCTCTTGCAGCGAAACTTGGACGAGAAGAAGAAGCCGCCCGAGGAAGCTCAAGTCTCCATTCTGCCAGGCGGAACCGGATTGAGCTTCACGCCCAATTTTATCGAATGTACCGCAAGCTCGATCGTACTCCATACCGAAGAACCACCGCTGACGATTCGGAACGCCGAAATTGCGGCGAACGCCAAGTTTGTGGCGCTGCTGGAAAAGGTTGCGAACGACAAGAATCAGACGATCATCTTTCTCTTGCGCAGTGACAGCCTCAGCACGTATCGATTGGTCAAGAAACTCTGCGACGATAACAATGTACGCAATGGCAAGTTGCCCGCCGTCGGTAATGGCCGACTTGATTTAAGCCATTTCAGAAACAAATGATGCGCCGTGAAGGTGCCGCCAACCTAAACGATCATGAAACGAAAATTCAAGACAGACGATGACGACGGCGGTGGGCTCGATTCACTGCTCGACACGATGACCAACGTGGTCGGGATTCTCGTAATGGTCCTCATCGCGACGCAACTCGGTGTGAAGGACGCCGTCAGTCGAATCGCCGATTCCGAGATAGTTGATCCAGCGATGGTCGAGGCCGCTCGGGAGAAGTTGCTGCTCACGAAGCAACAACGTGAGTCCGTCGAAGCACAACTTGGCGACTTGAAACCCATCGACGACAGCGCCATTACGGTCCAACTAGCAGACCTCCGACGCAAGCTCGACGAATCCCGGGCTAATCTGAATCAAGAGAATGCCGTCGCGAATCAGTTCGCACTCAAGATCGAGGCGGACACGAAGAAGGCAGACGAAGCTAAGAAGACAATTCAAGAAATGGCCGCCGCGAAAGAAAAACGCGAGACGCTGCAAGTCGACCTGACGAAGGCGTTGGAGGAAGAAGCCAAGCTGAAGGCGCTGCTTGACGATACGCCCGCCCAACAAGCCCCGCCGCCGAAGATTGTCACGCTGCCCGATCCACGTCCCGCGCCGGAAGGTGCGCGGGAAGTTACTTTTCTGTGTGTGAACAATCGCGTCTATCCGATCGCAGCGGATGATTGGCGAGACACGATCCGCAAAAAGGCGGAGTTTATCGTGGAGTCTCGCCGTCTGGATGGCGGCCCTGCCGTCGGTGTGAACGAAGAGAAGTTCATGAAGGAGTTCAAAAAACTGAATCGTCGATTGACTGACGATTTCTTTGAAGTGGAGCTCTACGCGTCAGGCATCTATCCCAGGATCAAATTCATTCCCAAGGAAAATGACGGAGCCGACGAGGACGAGGTGTTAAAGCCCCGCTCGCGGTTTCAGAAGATTCTCTTTGTGATCGACAAGAGCAAGTACTACGCCCGCTATATCGTGTTGCCGGACAGCTATGAAGTCTATCTTGCGGCCCGCGCCATTTCCGATCAGGCCGGACTGCTTTCCGGCTGGGATCCGCAGCCTGAAGGTTGGGAATATACTACCTACCTCGGCGGCGAGACGCTGTTTGGCCCCAAGCCGCCTCCCGATCCAAATGCGAAACCGGCCCCACCCGCCAAACCAGCAAATGTCATCGACTAGAGAAATCGGAGTTAGCATGACGTCGAACCAACCACTTCTGCGGCTGACACTCCATTTGCTGTTCACTTGTGTCTTAGCCGCCGGGCTTGGTGCATCCGCTGCTGGCGGCGAGGTGATCGAATCTTGGCCCGCCGTCGCGACCGATGCACATCCTCGTAATACCGAAGGCGATACGGTGGTTCTTAAAGACGGCAGCCTGCTGGTGGGCTGGACGGAATTTCAGAAAGCTCAGACTGACTTCACCGCAGCCCATATCGCGGGTCGCAAGTCTGTCGACGGCGGCAGAACGTGGGGCTCGCAGTTCGTCCTGCAAAAGAACATTGGCAAGATGAATACGATGTCGCTCAGCTTCTTGCGTCCGGCCGGTTCGGACGAACTGCTGATGTTCGTTCTCGTGAAGAACTCGACGACCGATCTCGATGTGGTTGTCTGCCGCTCGCGCGACGAAGCGGCGACGTGGAGCGAGCCGCAACCGATCACGACTGAGGAGGGATACCACATCATGAACAACGCCCGAGCCATCCAGCTAAGTACCGGTCGCATTCTGTGTCCTGTCTCGACAACGCCGCTGATCCATAGCGGCGAGCATCCGTTAAAGACGGTCTGTTACTTCTCGGACGACGTGGGGCAGACGTGGCAACGAAGTCGCGATGCAGTCTCGGTGCCCAAGCGTGGCGCGATGGAGCCGGGATTGATCGAACGGCATGACGGATCGCTCTTGCAGATCATCCGCACGCAGATGGGAAAGATCTGGATCACCGATTCGTCGGACCAGGGCGACACGTGGAGTGATGCTCGCGAGTGGAACGTCCCGTCACCAGAGGCCCCGGCAACTTTAATTCCCTTGCCCGCCGAACGAGGTTGGCTGATTATCCATAATCCCACCGTTGACCCTAACGCCAAGAGTCACGGCGGTCGCCGCACGCCGCTGGTCGCTCGAGTCTCGAAAAGTGAGGGCACGTCGTGGTCGAATCCGATCGCAATTGAAGGTGATTTGGACAAGACCTACTCGTACATCAGCGCTCACGTCGTCGACGATCGCGTGTTGCTCAGCTACTATGTCGAACAAGACAATCGCTACTCGCTGAAGTTCAAAAGCATACCGCTCGAACACTTCGACATCCCGTAACGCCAGACGCCCAATCGCCGGCCAATCACTCAATCGCCAGGTGAAGTGATTGATCTTTGATACTCGCCGCGATTCAACTACCATCCCACCAATCATTTTGTTGATTGGAGTCTTGGAATCTTCCGCTGCATTGCGGAGCTGACGCGTTCTGTCTGGCATTGGTCCGAATTGTCTGTCAGTGCTAGCACACAGCAACGGCCTTGATGCTGAAGAGTGCAAGAGTCCAGTCGTTGACCTAATGTAGCGACCCCAGCTATCGACCAGTTGATCGGATGAGGTGCGTCAATGCGGCCCCCCCAGCGTCCCAACACACTCAGAAATAATGCGTGGCAACAGCACTTGACGAAGGCGGTCGATTGCGGGATCGCCTCCACCGTGTTATTCGCACCGCTCTTCATGGGAGGGCGGGGACCGGTCGGACGCTTTGTGTTTGTGCTTTGTGTTGCCATCACGGCGATACTCTGGTTCGCAAGACAATGCGTCAGTGAACGGGCATCGTGGCGCAAGTCCGGCGCAGAGCTGATCTTGCTAGGCGGGCTCGGCGTCCTCCTCATTCAACTCATCCCGCTGCCGCAAGCGGTGCTTTCTTTGCTTTCGCCACACATCGCTGAACTGTTACCACTTTGGACGCCCAATGCAGACGCCACGATTCGGCTCGGCACTTGGAGCCAAATATCCCTGCATCCTTTCGCAACACAGAGCGGCCTCGCCACCTACGTCGCCTATGCGACCTTGTTCCTCGTGGCATTTCAACGATTCGAGTCCAGGCAAGATGTCGAGCGGCTGCTGCGTTTGATCGCTGTGGCAACGTGCGGCATAGCAGTCTTGGGCCTCGCGCAATTCCTCTTTAGTAACGGCAAGTACCTGTGGGTCTTCGAACACGTGTCACGCGACACCAAATCAATTGTGCAAGGGCCGTTTCAGAACCAAAATCATTTCGCGCACTTACTCGCCTTGGGAGTCGGCCCGCTACTGTGGTGGCTTGCCACACTGCAATCTGACAGCAAGCAACGCCGTGCTCACACGTCGGTCAATCTACTGCACAATCCCGCCGTCCAGACACAGGCTTTGTGGATTGCACTGGGTATTGTCATGTTTGCTGCGCTACTGACTTCTTCGCGAGGAGGCGTCATCGCAACGCTGTTGGCAGCCGTCTCAGCGGTGGGATTCTTGTCCTGGAAGCAGATGTTCTCCAGACGCGCCTTCACGATCGTCACGGTGATCGCGTGCTTGATGGTTGGTTCGCTGTCGATCCACGGCTACGAACGACTCGCCAGCAGGCTAGGAACATTTCGGGAATCGCAATCCATTGACGAGTTGTCGCACGGGCGATGGGCATTGTGGAACGCTCACTTCAAAGCGATTCCAGATTTTTGGTTGCTCGGTACCGGCGTCGGAACCCATCGCGACATCTATCCCGCCTACTTAGAGGAACACTTCGACGTCGAGTTTACGCACGGCGAGTCTGGATACTTACAACTCATTCTCGAAACGGGCATTCTCGGCACCGGTTTTTTCCTCGTGGGAGTTTACTTTGCTTTCCGCTGGTCCCTCGTTCCGCTCTTGCGATGCGCCGATCGCGGAACCGTTGCGTGTGCCGCAGCAATCTTGCCTGGCTTGATTGTCAGTGTCACTCATTCGATCGCCGATTTCGTCTGGTACATTCCAGCTTGCATGACGACGACCGTACTGCTACTTGCGGCCGCATGCTACCTTTTCCATCAGTCCGCAGCTGCCGATCGTACGGCATCGTCAACCGATAAGAACGAGCAGTCGAATTTGATCTTTGGTCCACGCTTGGCCTGGATCGGTGCATCTGTGACCTGCGTTCTTGCGTTCACACTGGCCACAAGCACTCTGCTTGGCCCGGCAATCGCCGCACCACATTGGTACGCCTTCCAACGACTTGCGAGAACGTCGGACGGCGCGAGCTGGCAACCGGCGAGCGCAGAAGAGCTAGTCGCACGGGCAGCCAATGTCGCAGCAACCGTTGCCGCGGACGCAAAGGACGCGCGGGCCCATGCACAACTAGCCGGGCTCTATCTGCAACAATTCGATATCGCTCAACAACGCTCTCAAAATCCCATGCCGCTGTCGCAGATTCGCGATGCCGCGCTCGCATCGAGATTCGCTTCCAAGAAGCATCTAGACGATTGGCTCGACATCGCAGTTGGCGAGAATCGGCATTTGTTTGATTCAGCGTTGGAGCACGCACTTCAGAGCGTTCGACTAAGTCCACTTCAAGGTGAGGCCTATGCATTACTCGCGAGAGTTTCATTCTTGGAAGGACCGGATGCTGACCGGAAACGCCTGTACATTCACCAGGCACTTCAAGTGCGACCATTCCACAGTCGCGTACAGTTTGTAGCTGGCCAGGAGGCGCTGTTAGAGGGAAATATTGAAGAAGCTCTTGGCCATTGGAAGGAAGCGTTCTGCGGTGAGCGTGAAGTCCAAGATGAATTGGTTCGGGAATTGACCGTTGCGATTCCCGCGAAAGAACTGCTCGAAGCCCTCGCCCCTGACCAACGCGGGCTGGACGCTTTACTTAACCACTACAGACAGATCGGCGAAGTCGAGAGTGCCAAAGTCGTTGCGACCTATTACACGAACTATTTAACGGATCACCTGCGTACCGATTCTGAACTCGACAAACCTAGGGCATTGGAGCGACTTTCGAGCCTGCATGAGTACCTTGATTCGCCAGAGGAAGCAATTCGCCTGGCGCAGGCAGCCTCCCGGCTTGCGCCAAGCGACTTTGATTTGAGGCTGCGACTTGGGCGGCTGCTGGTTGATGCAAACCGGTTTGAAGAGGCACAGATCGAACTGCAATGGTGCCTTCGCCGGAAACCCGACCACGCAGAACTTCTCACACTATTGGCAACAGCCAATCGCAACTCACTCCTGCGGCAAGCCGACGCAGCGACGACGCCTTCGTCACGTGATTCCAATCGTCGATGATGTCCATCTGGCGAAATGCGACATCGGTATTGTGCGTCCTCGGCGTCGAGTGACGATATCCGCCGTTGACGGACCAGGCGACCGTGTTTCCGATCTCCGATACTGGCGTTCAAAGTCGAAGAAGTGCAAGCGTAGCCCGCACTTGCGACCTAACGCCTTGGCGTAGTAGAATCCAGCCCAGAGAACACAGTACCCATGCCAGAGTGGCGGAATGGCAGACGCGCTGGATTCAAAATCCAGTCCACGCAAGTGGGTGGGGGTTCAAGTCCCCCCTCTGGTACTTATTGAGGCATAAGCACTTACGGTGCTTAACCTGCCCGAATGCGGGTGGCGGTTGCCTGAATTGTGGTTGTAGTTACTACACCTTTTTCAGGAGTGACCGTCATGCGTGTTCCATCGTATTCCTTTCACAAAGGCACCGGGCAGGCGTTCGTCAAACTGGCTGGCAAGTTTGTTTATCTTGGCCTGTACGGCACCGAAGAGAGCCAGCGGAAGTACGAACAGGTAATCGGGGAGTATCTGTCCAATGGCAGGCAGGGCCGCATAGAGGTACACGAGAAATCGGATCTCACCGTCGGCCAACTGTTCGCCTGTTACCTCGAACATTGCCGCGACTACTACCAACGAGATGGCGAGCCGACGCAGGAATACGATTCGCACGTCTATCTTCGGAACAAAGTGGAGCGGATTGCCGGCCTGCCAGTCAACCAAGTGACCCCCGCGACGATTGACGGATTGCGTCAGAAGTGGATCAAAGATGGCAACTCGCGCAAGTACATCAACAAGTCGGTCGGTCGCATTGTCAGGATGTACAAGTGGGGTGTCGCTAAAGAACTGGTCGGAGTTCAAGTCTGGCAGCGACTCACAGCTATATCCGGCCTGAAGCCGGGACGTACCAAGGCCACTGAGCCGGAACCGATCAAGCCAGCGGACGCAGCGACGTTTGAGAAGGCGTGCGAGTTCATGCCGGATGAAATCTCGGACATGATGCAGATTCAAAGACTCACGGGCGCACGACCCGGTGAGATGTTTATTATGCGTCCTGGCGACATCGACCGAAGCTCTGATGTTTGGTTGTATAAGCCGCGATCCCACAAGACGCAGCATCACGGCAAGTCGCGGATAATCTGGATCGGTCCAAAAGCACAGCGGTTGCTGTTGCCTTATCTGTTGCGACCGGCGACCGAATTTTGCTTTTGTCGTCCCTCCGGTAAAGCATGGAACCGAGGCAGTTATCGCAATGCGATTCACGCGGCGTGCAAACTCGCTGAAGTCGATACCATCAACCCGAATCAGCTGCGGCATTCAGCAGGCACCGAGATCCGTCAGAAATTCGGACTCGATGGCGCTCAAGTTTTACTCGGTCACAGTCATGCCGACACAACAGCGATCTATGCTGAAGTTGATAACTCGAAAGGTGCGATGATTGCGCGAGAGATTGGTTGACAGAATCCAATTGACTTGTACATTTATCGTGTGGCGCAGGTGACTGATCATCTCTTGCGCAATTTTTTGATGTGGCTTTTACGGGAGCTGCACACAACCCCTGTGTGTAGCTCTCTTTTTTTGCGCTCTCACAGGGTGGCAACCCAGAGGAGAGTGCAGAATGTCAGCTACTAGCGAATTGAAGTCTTTTCTCGACCCCGTCAACGACACGATCGTTAACGTCAAGCAAGCTGCGAAACACTACAGCGTAAGCGTGCCGACAGTGTGGCGATGGCTTCTATCTGGCAAAGTCGCCAGCATCAAGGTAGGTAACTCTCGTCGCACTTCGATCGAGGCGATCGCTCGGGCCTTCGCAGCTGCGAGCTAATTCCCATCAAACGACAGCAGCCGCCCCGGTGCAATGGAAGCGGCTGTTGCCAAGAATCAAGAGGTTCTAAGAATGCGTTCTACCAGATCCCAAGATCCGAGCACCAGACCGTCCGCAAAATGTACAAAGTCGCACGCATCACACTACGAGAAAAAGCAAGCTTTATCGCTGCCCCCAAAGCTGAATCGAACGACGTTTCGCACCAGCCGGGAAATGGACTTCCTTTCGGAGAAAGAACTCGTCACGCAAACCGGGCACGGCGTTTCCGAGTGGCCGTTGGTCATCGTCAAGGAACTGATGGACAACGCGTTGGATGCTTGCGAAGACATCGATACTGAGCCGGTTATCGACGTTGTGGCCGATGCGTCCGGAATCTCGGTCATCGACAACGGTCCTGGCTTGCCCGAGGCAACGCTCGAAGGGGCGTTTGACTTCAGTGTTCGCGCATCGAATCGAGAAGCCTACGTCGCGCCGGACCGAGGGGCGCAAGGCAACGCTCTAATGACGTTGTTGGCGATGCCAAAGGTTCTCGACTCTGACGCCGGCCGTCTAATTGTCGAAGCGCACGGAAAGCGTCACGTCATCACGTGCGGAACTGATCCGATTTCTCAAAGGGCCGTTGTCCATGATGACGTGTCGGACGTACCAAAATGTAAAAATCGCCAATCGAAGGATGGTACGAATAAGCAAGCTTTATCGGGCACGACGATACGCGTTGAGTGGACATCGAGGCATGATGAAGACGGCGACGTTGTGTGGCCGTTTGGTAGCGGCGGGTTCGCGGGGCGCTTCGAGCAACGTTTCAGAATGTTGGTCGAAGGATACGCGGTCTTCAATCCCCATGCCACGATATCGTTGGACTGGTTCGGCAAGCGATCGGAATGGAACGCGACAGATACCTCGTGGAGCAAGTGGAAGCCGTGCAAGCCGACTTCACCGCATTGGTACGAGACATCGCACCTGGAGCGGCTGATCGGTGCGTATATTACCCATGACCGCGATGCTGGCAGCGATCGACTTGTCTCCGATCTGCTAAGCGAGTTTGACGGGCTCACTGGCTCGCAGAAGCGCACAAAGGTTCTTGTCGATGCTGACGCCAAGCGAGTGAAGCTGTCGGAACTGGCAGTCGATGGCGAACTCGACAAACCACGAATTGCTCGACTATTGGCGTCGATGCAGTCGCATACGCGACCAGTGAAGTCGAAGCGGTTGGGCGTCATTGGCGAAGATCATTTGCGGGCTCGATTGTTGGGCATGGGAATCGAGTCGGACTCATTCCAATACTCGCGCAAGGTCGGAAACGATGGCTTGCCGTGGGTGCTTGAATCTGCGTTCGGCTATCGCGGGGACTGCGAAAGCTCTCGTCTTATCTTCAGCGGCGCGAACTGGAGCGCGGCGATTAACAACCCGTTTCGCTCATTCGGCGGTACTGGTGAAGGATTAGAGGCCGTCCTGGCGGATATGCGAGCTGGGCGTAGCGAGCCGATCGTTTTGCATCTAGCTCACCCGCGTGTCGAGTACACGGACCGAGGAAAAAGCGCTCTCGTCATCGGAGGAAATGAGCAATGATCGACGCCAAGGAGATCCTGGCCGTCACCAAAAGCGTGACGAAGAAATGGGAGAAACAACGCAAGGCCGAAGAGAAGGGGCGTTCGCGGGCAACGCGGGCTTACATCTATTCGGACCGCGTGAATTGCACCGAAGTCGCGGACGAGATCCTTCCCGATGCCTACGCACACGCATCTGGCGGCGGTCAATACACAGTCTCGAAACGCCAGTTCTATTACGCGGCCCGCGAGAAGTTCCGCGAGATGACCGGGCGCGAACTTGAAGCCAACTACTTCTCACAAACGCTGCTTGTGCAGTACATCAACCGGCATCCCAACCAAACGGCGAGTTGGAAGATCACAGCGGACCCACGCGGCACGCTCACGATTTCCAACGCCAACCACGAGGTACGCGTCCCGTGCGGGACGATCGCGATTGAGCAGCATTTGCACGACTCGCGAACGGTAATTGACCCGCTGGAAGTTGCCACGGAATTGCCGATCGAGTGGCCGTCTTTGTCGGAAGGCAAGCGGTATCAGGCCGTACTGTACATCGAAAAAGAGGGCTTCGAGCCGATCTTGAACGAAGCGAAGATCGCGGAGCAGTTCGATCTGGCTATCCTCTCTTGCAAAGGCCAAAGCGTGGTTGCTGCACGTAAATTTGTCGACGAGGTGTGTCGCGTCGATGGCGGTGTTCCTTTGCTTGTGGTTCACGATTTCGACAAGAGCGGTTTCGAGATTAGCAAGCGTCTTACTGAAGTTTCCGACTGGGCCAGAGATCAGGACCGCGTTGCTTACGAATTCGAGAACGATATCAACGTGCATGATCTTGGTCTCCGGCTGGGCGATATCGAGCAGTACGACTTGGCCAGCGAGAAATGTACGTTCAAGGGACAGCGAGATTGGAACCATGATGGTTTCTGTACCGACGGGGAAGTGGCGTTCCTTCGTTCGGGCCGGCGCGTGGAGTTAAACAGCTTCACTTCACCGCAGTTGATCGAGTGGCTGGAATCGAAGCTCTCGGAACATTTGCCGACGCGGTTGATTCCCGATGACGAGACGCTGGTCGATGCGTACCGCCGGGCGATGGTAGTCGCCGAGATCAATGCAGCGATCGAGGAAGCGACGCAGGCAGCACAAAACAACGCAACCGAGGCGACGGTCCCGAAGACGCTGAGGCGCATGCTCAAGCAGAAGATGATGGACTCGTCCGAGTCGTGGGACCGGGCGCTATATTCGATGGTAAAAAGCAAGCTTTATCCCGATGGCGACGATTGACGCTTCTTACATTTCGGCGGGACCACCAACATGAACCAACTCAAAACCGCGATTGCCTACCACGAAGCTGGGTTGTGCGTACTGCCTGCTCACGTCCGGTCGAAGCAACCGGCCGTCCCGTGGCGAGATTACCAGAACCGACGACCGAGTACGCAGCAAATTCGCGATTGGTTTTCAAACCCTCACCATGAAAACATTGCGATCGTCTGCGGTGCCGCTTCCGATGGCCTAGTGGTGCGAGATTTCGACGATAAGGCATCGTATGACGAATGGGCGAGGAGGCACCCAGGACTTGCGAAGCGGCTTCCTACTGCGACTACCAGCCGAGGGCATCACGTTTATGTGAGGACAGGCCAAGCCGTCCGAACCACAGCATTTGATGACGGCGAAATCAGGGGTGACAGATCTATCGTGATCGCGCCCGAGTCAGTTCATCAGTCGGGAGTGATCTACAGCTGGCTCGACGGAATCCCGAGCGAATTCCCCATGGTTGATCCCACGGATTCAGGACTCTGCCAGAGTTGGGTACCCGGTTCTGAATATCTGCCCGCATATCGGGGGAACTCGTGTTACACAGAAGCGCAGGAGACTCAGATACTCAAGCAGTCTGTGTCTCTGTGTAACACTACAGTGGCTACCCAGGTGGAACGAGCGATAGTCAGAAGCATCCCGCCAACCGT
This sequence comes from Planctomycetota bacterium, assembly GCA_963204995.1. Lineage (GTDB taxonomy): Bacteria > Planctomycetota > Planctomycetia > Pirellulales > Pirellulaceae. Next base: position 12,505 of record CAUJKL010000248.1, read on the forward strand.
AGCAATGCGGAATCGATCGTTGTTTAAGTTGGCGAGGGAATTGAAGGCGATCCCAGAGATATCTTGTTTGCCGGCCTCGGAACTTCGTTGGGTTGTTGAAGCATGGTTGTCGAAGGCGCGACAGTTCATCGTCAACGCTACTGATGTAACGACGAACCTTGTGGACTTCGCAAACGCATGGGGCAGCGTGAAGTACGCAGCGGGCTCATCCCCTATCGATGACATTGTCCGACGATCGAAGGACTCGCTACCACCGCCAGAAGTAGCCGAGTCGACGAACGCGGCTCTCGTTTTGCTGGCAACTATTTGCCGGGAACTGCAACGCGATCGAGGCGATAGACCGTTCTTCCTCGACTGCCGCACAGCGGCGAAACACATCGGGGTCGATCACATGGCCGCGTTCCGATGGCTTAAAGGCTTCTGTGCTATCCATCTGTTAGAGCAGGTGTCATCCGGCAGCCAAGCCAAGCGAAAGGCCAACGAGTACAGATACCTCGGCAAGATGTGACCGAGAAGCGTTCTTTGACAATCTGACCTGGACCACAAGTGCCGAACGAGGCCGAGCATCTGTCCAGGATGCGAGGAGACGCGCGAAACGTCCGCCCGTGGTCGACCCACAACCTGGCTGAGTCAATCGAGGCACAAACACAATTGCCATTAGCAAACGATTAAGGAACCAAACCGATGAATGAAACGAAAAGCCAACTGACAGACCGTTTGCGCCGCGAAGGGCGATGGGCGGAGGCGTGCGACGCCCGGGAACTCGAACGCGAACGTCTTCGAGCGACTGGAATGGACCGCAAACAAGCCAATAGCGAAGCGTGGTCATTGATGGCTGCTCAGTATCCCCCGCTGACGGCAGACGAGATCGAATGGGGTGACACAGTCTTCTGGATGATGGTTGCCAAATTCCCGCCTGAATGTGACTGCCTGAATACAGAATCCGAACCCCAATTTAGTGACTTGGTCTGGCCATTTTGTTACCTGAACGCCTACCGCGACCGTATCGCCAAAAACGACGGGTTCGGAGCAAGCGCCGTTCTAGTAGAGATGCTTACGGATGCCCCGTCCGAACGGGCTGCCAGGCTTTCGATCCAAGCGTTTGTCGACCCGGTGACATTTCTCGCGGAAGTCAGCGATACCTTCACTAAAGCTATTGAACGACTGGATACTGCCAATGCAGAACAAATATACGCAGCCGAAATCCGCTCCTATATCGCCAGAGTTCCAAGCCTCAGCGACGCTCTCGGTAGATCCGGAAGATTGATTGCTGTGCTGCCTTGATTTGCCGGCGGATTAACTGCTCCCGCGCGCCGCGTGGCGAAATCCTGACTGCGGTTCGGGGCGAAATCGTGGCGCGGGCGCGCGAGCAGTATACCAAATGAGATGCGGGTGAGCGAGATTCAACGAAACTATCCCTCTAGTCCCACGCGGCACTAAGCGCCGGGATGATGTGGTAACAAGATGCGGGCCGATTTGAGGGGCGACGGTGGATAGGTTGGGTTGAAGTATACTATTTGCGAGTGCTGGTTGCTTCCACCTCGCGCTCAACTTTCAAAAATCCGCTGCTGATTGGTGAAGGAGCCTCCACAACCGAGAGCCTATCTAACGATGCGACGAAGCCATGCAATGAGATTATTGATGTCTGCGGTAGGGATATTGCTCGTTCCGCAATTTGGGATCGGTGGGTCGATCCCGACGTAGTTGATTTGTTGCATTGCATGTAGCCTCTCCAAGTAGTCGGCCAATACGGTTTTGTTTGGAGCCTCAAAGATTTCTCCATCTGGCACCATCGCGTCTCGGTATGCTTCCGCTTCATGCTGGGCACTGAATACCAGGAAGCACTTGTGTATCGTTCCTTCCTCGTGTTTGTCTGCCGTGACGACGAGTGATTTTCCATCAGTTTGCTGACTCGAAATAATCCAGACTGGCATGGTGATGTGTAATTGCATCGCGACCCTTCAGCTTGATCTAAACTGGCCGAAGGCATACCATGCACATGTGAGACGCATGAGCCACCAGCTCAAATAACTAAAGCCCCGAGTTTCCCGCTCGGGGCTTTCGCATTGTATCGCGAGTCGTCTTCTCGTGGCTACTTCGCCGCTTCAATCAGTAGCTTCTCACTCGACCAGTTATGCTCAGCGGCCATTGCTGGCGTCTGCTTCACCGTCTCGTGCTTTGCGGCGGTAGTTGTAAAACGCCACGATGATCGACACCATTGTAGTCCCTTCAAAACCATGCACGCCCCTGGCCGCTTTCCCACGTGAACTAGCTACCAGCCATCCGCCGCAAGTGTAAAGAGTCATCCCTCGCATCATTCGGTCGATGTTCACTATCGATCTACACGACTTACGATCACGGTCGAGTGTAAGCGGTCGACTAATGTTGACACTTGCTAGCCCAGGACGATACGCGTAGAATGTGAACGTCGAACAGAATTCACGTCCATCAATCGGAGAACTTCAGATGAGTCGACACATCGCGATCTACGTTCGAGTCAGCACTTCACGTCAAGACACTCGCAGCCAAGAGCCCGATCTGAAGCGTTGGATCGAGGCGTTTGCCGACGGTACGCCGGTCGTTTGGTATCGAGATGCGTTCAGCGGTCGGACGATGGATCGGCCCGGTTGGAATCGACTTCAAGCGGCGATCGATGCGGGCAAGGTGACGAAGGTTGTGGTGTGGCGTTTGGATCGCTTAGGACGTACGGCAGCGGGACTCACGGCGCTCTTCGAAGAGTTCCAGCGTCGGCATGTCGATTTTGAATCGATCCGAGACAAAGTGGACCTCTCGACTGCGGCTGGTCGCTTACTTGCGAACGTGTTGGCTTCTGTGGCCGCGTATGAAAACGAGATCCGATCAGACCGCATCCTCGCCGGTCAAGCAGCGGCGAAGGCAGCAGGTAAGCAATGGGGCGGATCAGAGAAGGGCAGACGATTGAAAGTCACCGACGAACAAGTGGCGACCATACGGCGGATGTCTGAGGAAGGCGAGTCCAAGGCAGCAATGGCGAGAGCAACAGGATTGAGCCGACCAACGATCTACTCGCTCCTGGCACCGCAGGTGACGTAGCGGAAGAGGCGCGGGGTGAAGTATCAGTTGCGTAATTACGCACCTGGACGAGCGGCGTGAGGTGCGTAATTACGCAGGTGAGCTCGGTGAGATGGCCGTAGTGTTGCGTAATTACGCAACACTAAAATGGTGGTCGATGCTTCGCCTTTTGCTTCGCCCTCGGTGTCAGATCGCCGATTTTCCTAGGAGAATTGCATCTCCTCGAATCCTTGAAGGACGACAGCGGCGACTTTTCCGAAAGAAAAGAGGGGGGGTATTAAGATCGGGCCGGAATCTGAACCGGCCCCCCACCCCGAGCATGGCTCCAGGTTATGGGTTAACCAACTCGCACAGATGAGGTCAGATTCGTTGTAGGGCTCGTTGACGGGGGCTGGAAGTTTTCTCACGGGGATTGAAGCCGGCGACGGGGCAGTCGGAGTTTCGGGGCACTGAGTTAGCCGGAGTGAATACCCTCGTGCGAACGCCAAGAAATAAAATCGGCCCGGCGAGGTGGGGCAGAAACCTCGGAGTGCCTGACTCGGGAGGTGGGGCAGAAACCTAGCCGAGGTTCTCGCATTGTACAAAGCGAGTCGCTGTAACGCGAACGGAAAAAGCTCTTCGACGTGTAACAATCGCAGCGCTATCAGTGAATCAAGTACGGCAAGATTTATCGATTGAACGTGGCGTACGGCTGACAACCAACCGAGATCGTGACATTCTCGGTTTGTGATCCCCTCGACTAGTGGATTCTCGATTCCGCCACTGATATGCTATCGAACCGCGACGCGTAAACGGGATGTTTCGCGGCCCTCACATGGCAGTTCTTAAAGGGCTAGTTGCGTGGAAAAGTAAAAGTGCGACTCGAAGATGCTGCGATCGAACACCTGAAAAGCGAGCAGGTCCATCGGGGGAGAACACATGGCGAAGGTTGACATAGCGTTTGCGTTGCTGGCTCAGCAACCGATTCCCGCCGATCATGGCTATGTTTTGTACGGGGCGTTATCGCGAACCGTCCCGCTGCTGCACAGCTCCAACGGCATCGGTGTGCATCCGATTCGCGGACAGCAGATCGGCGATCGTCGACTGAGCGTGACGTCCAGAAGCCGCCTCGTGTTGCGAGTCGATACCGAGAACATCAGCGCCGTGTTGCCCCTCGCCAGCAAACAACTTGATGTGGCCAGCGCAAGGCTTCACGTCGGCATTCCGCAGGTTTGGGCGCTGCAACCAAGTACGGCGCTCCGCAGCCGTATGGTCACGACGAAGAATTGCCAGGAACAATCTCGTTTCGAGCTTGAACTTCGTCGACAACTCGACGACCTGCTCGTCTCGCCAGAAGTCATCGTCACGATTCCGAAGCGGCGTACGCTACGGATCAAGGACAAAGAAGTCGTCGGCTACGAAGTGATCCTCGAAGGGCTGACCGCCGAAGAGTCGCTTGCTGTTCAACAGGTCGGACTCGGCGGGCGAAGACACATGGGGTGTGGCGTGTTCGTGCCGAAGGGGCGACCTCAGGGAGACAGTCATGAGTGATCGCCTCTGGGCAAAGAGTTGGGATGAGTCGAGGGACGGACCAGCGCCGCAGCATGTCTACTTGCAAGGACACCTGCGCGACGTACTGATGGCTGCGGATCAGGTCATAGACGCGACGGGCGAAGACCAACTTCGTGCGTTCGGCTTAAAACCTGACGATTGGATCGACCGGTTTCGGCGAGTCGTTCGTCTTGCTGCCGCAGTGCATGATTTGGGGAAAGCGAACAGCCACTTTCAAGGAATGATCACGGGTGATGCTAGCCGGATTGGCAAGAGACAAGGGTTGCGGCATGAGTGGGTGAGTTGGCTGATCCTTGAGCGTGAGGATGTTTGCAAATGGTTGTTAGCGGCACTCGGTGAGCCCGGTGATCGGGATGTAGATTGGTCCGTCATGCTGTGGGCGGTGACAGGGCATCACCCAGCGTTTCGTCGGGCGTCCCCTCCCACCGATGTTCCAGACGGCGCAGGCAGTGAGATGCGGCTGCGAAGCGGGCATGCCGACTTCCAAACGTGCTTGAATTGGCTGGCGGAGGCGTTCGATCTCGACGCGGCAGCGATGCCTCCGCTGACAGACGCGACGCTCGTCATGTCGGATGCCATTGCACAGATCAATCAAGCAGTCTTTCAACAGACGCTGTTGTGGGCTCGATGGAAGGATCAGCGGCGATGTCCTGGCATGTCGGCATTCGTGGCGGCGGTCAAGAATTGCATTGTGGCGGCAGACGTGGCGGGATCGGCCTTGCCGCGAGAAGTGGCCGAGCAACAGCAACGACAGCAATGGATCGCGTCAACGTTTCAGCGTGTCCCGTCTAAGTCCGATTTCGACGCGATCATAACGGATCGACTGACGGTCACGGTTGAAGGCGTGACGCTGAATCACGAGTTGCGTCCATTTCAACGCGAGGTCGCTGAATTGGCTGGTGACGTCTCGCTTGTCAAAGCGGGCTGCGGCAGCGGCAAAACACTGGCTGCGTATCACTGGGCACGAGAGCTTCACCCGAATCGTCGGCTCTACATGTGCTATCCCACCACGGGGACGGCGACCGAAGGGTTTCGAGACTACGTGTTCGATGAAAGTGCTCAGTCTCCGAAGTTTGGCGCTCGCTTGTTTCATGGTCGGGCGGACGTGGACGTCAAGCTGATCCTTAGAGTCACTGACCAATTCGATGAGGGCGACGATGAGGACGCGCTGACTCGGATCGAGTCACTTGATGCGTGGTCAACGCCCATTGTGACCTGCACCGTCGATACGGTCTTGGGCGTAATGCAGAACAATCGGCGAGGGCTCTACTCGTGGCCCGCCTTCGCAGGAGCGGCGTTTGTCTTCGATGAGATTCACTCGTTCGACGCTGATTTGTTCGGAGCATTGCTTCGGTTTGTCCGAGACCTTCCCGGCGTGGCGGTTCTGTTGATGACAGCCAGTTTGCCAGAGGCTCGCTTGAGGCGGTTGCGGAATGTCGTCGCACGGCGAGGGTCGACGTTGATCGAGATGGACGGCCCGAACGAATTGGAGACGCTGCCCCGCTA
>CAUJKL010000249.1 GCA_963204995.1 Planctomycetota bacterium
TGAGCCCGATCATGGTGGATCTGTCGGAAGTCTTGCACGGTGATGATCGGCTCCGTCGCTCCGGTGGTCGTCACCACGAGGTCGGCTGCGGCGAGCAACCGTCTCAAATCGCTCCAGGGAGCCACCTCGCCGGCGATTCGCTTCGCTAATTCGACGGCGCGATCAACGCTCCGATTGACGATCGTAATGTGCTTCGCTCCCTCGTCGATCAAGTAACGGAGCGTCTCTTCGCCCATATCGCCTGCGCCAATCAGCAGCACTTGCTTGTCGTCAAAACGCTCAAAGAACTGCTTGGCAAAGTCCGCCACGGCAACGCTCGGCACCGAGACTCGCTTCTGGTTGATTGCAGTCTCGTGAGCGATCCGTTTGGCGACTCGAATAGCCGCTTGAAAAGCCGCGTGCGTTAGCGGACCGGTGGAATTGTCTGCCGTCGCACGTTCGTAAGCTTCTTTCACTTGCGGCAAGATCTGTGCCTCGCCAACAACCATGCTGTCGAGGCTGCCCGCGACCGTAAACAAGTGGCGGATTGCGTCTTCGCCAGTTCGCTCAAAGAGTTCGTTGAAGACAATGATCGGATCGAGTCCGTGGAACTCGGCGAGAAATTCGACGACATCATGATGCGACGGGAACCTCTCGGCACTCTCCGCAGCGAAGTACAACTCGACTCGATTACACGTCGAGAGCACGACGGTCTCTGTTCCGGGGTACAGTAGCCGCAATCGCGATAGCGCATCGTGAGCTTGCTCGGGGCTGAACGCGAGTCGTTCACGCATCTCGACCGACGCGTTGTGGTGGCTACAACCGACGACTTGCAACTTCATGCCGCACCTCCGTCGGATTCCCCAACCGTGAAGTGGCTTACGCTTCGGGTTGCGGGAGGAGCGGTAGCATTCGCGGTCGCATGAGAACCGAGAAGCACAAAATACAACGCCAGCCCCAAGAAGACAAAACTCGCGAGTGTCAGGTAAGCGACCTTATTGCCTTCGCGCGCCGGACGATAGAGTGATTCAAAGATCGTCACAGCGGTGAGCCAAAGAAATAGTACACCGGACGACAATACGACGGGGTCGGTCCAGCTGACTTGCCCTCCGTCTCCTGATTTGGAGATCAGATTTAGCGTGACACCTGAGACGAGACCGACGGCCAGCAGGCACGTCGAGACGAATAGCGCCTCGCGATTGAACTTTTGTAGCCACTCCAGGCTTGGCAAGCGAAACCCTCGGCTCGGCGGCAGCTTGTGCTTCAAGCGATAGGATTGCAACAGATACATCAAACCAGTCGCAAACCCCAGCGTCACCGCCGTCGTCCCGACCATCAACGTCAAGCCATGCACGAGTCGCCAGACGCTGTGAGCTGTACGCGCTGGGAACGGAGCCCGGTCTTGAAAGACGGCGACGCAAATCAATCCCAACACAAGCGGCAGCAAGAACACGCCAATCGCGTTCTCGCGGCGGCGAATTATCAGCCCCAAGTAAGCTCCCGCAACGACCCAGGCCGCCAACAAACAAAAGTCGTACCAACTCGAAAGCGGAGACACGACACGTTGGGCCAGCTCGTGCTGGGCTTGGCCGATCAAGTAGAGCGAATGTGCGAACAGGCCGATCGCTGCCAGGCTCAGTGGTACAATCGCGGGGACGCGCCAGCGAAAGAGCAATCGCGACACCTCCACCGCCAACGCAAACAGGTAGCAAGCGGCGAAGCATGTGATCGTCATTCCAGAGATTGAAATCATGTTGATGACCTGGTTCGATACGTCGGGACTTTACGATTCCAAATCGTACTCTTTCAATTTCTTGTGCAAAGTGTTTCGATTGATTCCGAGCTTCGAGGCCGCCTTGGTCTGCACATTGCTACACGCGAGCATAACTTGCGCGATCAATTCGCGTTCGATGCGGCTGACGATCTTAGTATGCAGGCTGTCCTCTTCCGGGCCAGCCGTCGCCAGCCCTTGTTGGACGACTTCGTAGGTGAGCGTTTCCAAGTCCACGCCGCGAATACGACTGCCAGCTTGTGGCTTCTCGGAACGGGTGACCGAATCGGGCAGGAGGTCGATGGTCAGTTCGTCCGTCTCGGCCATGACGACCGCTCGTTCCACATAGTTCTGTAATTCGCGAACATTCCCAGGCCAATGATGATCCTGAAGAGCCTCCATCGCTTCTCGCTGGATGTGGACGACGAATCGCTCGTTTAACTCGCTGTAATAGTTCAGGAAATGAGCCACCAGGTCCGCGACGTCCTCGCGGCGATCTCGCAACGGCGGAATGTCAATCGGCACGACATTTAGCCGCCAGTACAAGTCCTCGCGGAAACGATCCTCTTGAACTTCATTCATCAGATCGCGATTACTGGCCGCGATGACGCGGGTGTCGACGCGGACGGTCTGTGTATCGCCGACGCGTTCGAACTCGCGTTCTTGCAGAACTCGCAGCAACTTGATTTGCAGGTGTAAGGTCGTGGAGTTGATTTCATCTAGAAAAATGGTGCCGGTGTGAGCCGCTTCGAACCTTCCTGTGCGGTTGTTGATCGCGCCCGTGAACGATCCGCGGACGTGCCCGAACAACTCGCTTTCCAACAAGCTTTCGCTGAGCGCACCGCAATTCACCTTTACCAACGGCCCCGAGCCCCGATCACTCAAGCGGTGAATGGCGGTCGCGATCAACTCCTTTCCCGTGCCGGTCTCGCCCAAGAGCAACACGGAAGCATTGCTCCGCGCCACACGCCGTGTGAGACGATACACGTCTTGCATGGCGGGACTCGATCCGATGATTCCGGGAATCGGCGGGCCGGTGTCGGATCGGTAGTTGTAGTTCGCGGCAGACATCGAAAGTCGAAGCATACACGTCGCCGAATAACCGCACTATCAGTTGGGTTCTATTCGGCTTCGGCAGTGCTTGCGTCTCCTTGAGCGGATGGTTGGCGCGTGGGGCGTTCGATCGAATCGAGCAGCGAACCGAGTACCGCCTGCGTTTCGCTATCCAGGATCTTGCTTTGGTTATAGCGATCGTATTGCACCTGAATTTCATTGCGCGCCAGCAGTAATCCGCGTTTCGAGATCGCCGCGTCGAAGGCCGTCGCGGCCGCCTGGCGTTCGCTCAAACGCCTGGCATTCTGACTCGCGAATACCACGAGCGAGCGTTGAGCGGACGGTGTCCCGAAAGAGCCTAGCACTCGGGCGGCTTGATCGGTCAGTTGGGACGTGTTTAACGCTTGCTGAACGATCGGCTCGAGACGTAGCAGATTATAGAAGGAGTACTTCTCGCTCTGCTCGGCCAGCCGTGCCAAGTGGCCGAGCGAGGCTACCGCTTGTGCCATTCGCTCGTCAAAGGTCACTAAGTCATCGCCGGCACGATCGAGCAGCCGCCGGGAAGCCAGCGAGACGCTACTTACGTCGTGAGGTCGCGGGAATGTTTCGCCAAGCGGATCGAATTCCGTCAATCTCGCCATCGCCTCGAACTGTTCTTGTCGAGCCATCAGCCCGATTGGTAACGCGGTTGTGCGTGGGTCACGACGGAGTTGCTGGATCAACTCGCCAGCTGCCGGGTAATCAATCGCGTCGCTAATTAGGAAGAACTCGTAGTCGGGGTACTGCACCGAAAGCCGCAAGGTTTGACGACCTGTCTGTGCCGTGTCTGCTTCGAATCCGAGATCATTCAGCATGCCGACCAGCGTCTGGGCTTGGTCCGTTCGTGGATGAGCGACCAGCACGCGGCGCGAACCAACCGTGCTCGCAAAGTATCCAAGTGCTTCTGAAAGATAGCTAGAACCGGCAAAGGGCTCGACGGGGTCCAACTTCATGATCGTTTCGACGGCCGCGAATCGCACTCGCCGATCGGCATGCTTGAGACACAAGGCCAATGAGCTTGGCCGCCCGCTGCTACTTCGGAGCAACTCCTGATCGCCGATCTCGCGAAGCACCTCGATCGCACCTGTCGCGGCGGCGGTCTTTTCGTGGGCCAAAGCATACTCAAGCACGTCCACAATCGCATCGACACCTAACGCTGCCGCAGCCGCATGAGCGGTGCCAGCACCGGTCGGGAGCGGATTGGCAAGGCCATTGGCTCGCTTCGAGGATTCCAACAAAGCCGTTAAGTAGAGCCGTTGATGATCGATGTTATTGGGCGAGATCGCGTACAAGTCGCTGGCCAAGCGCGCGGCCATCAGGAGCGACGCGGTCGCACCAGGATAACGGCGTTCGATGGGTACACTCTTCGTGGCATCCCAACTCCAGAAGGTGATCATGTTCTCATAATCGAG
>CAUJKL010000250.1 GCA_963204995.1 Planctomycetota bacterium
CGGCGTTCGGGTTGCGCCGCGCATGCCGAGTGGATGGTTTCACTCTGACGATTCTACTCGCTTTGCGCCCGAATCCGACAACTCTGGCAACTTCACGCGCCGATGGATGAAGCAAACGTCTTACTGGATTGCTCGCGCGGAACGGATGCCTGCGACGCGGCTTGATCGCCGATACCGGCTCGTTTCCCGGACGCTTTGGACAGTTGTTGCGTTCTCGACTTGGCTCGCTCCACGCGTGGCCACGAGATGGAATACGAAAAGGAGTCGTGTCATGAAGCCTCTTCGCAAACTCGCCGCCTTAGGCGTGGTCGGCGCTGCGACATTTGGCGGTACTCTGTTTGCGGATCTCTTCGGAGTGCCCGAAAGTACTGCGAGCGGGCAGTCGTTGATGGCTCGTGCTCCGTCCATGCTCCCCGCACCAACTGGCTATGCTGCTTCCGCGCCGGGCTACTACTCGCAACCGGCCTACAACTATAACGCAGTGCCGTGTAACGCAAACGCTGCGCCCGCCTACGCTCCTGCGCCAAGCTACTTGCCGCAGGTCGCTACTTCGCCATACGGCTACGCGGCGTTCCCAACCAACGCCTACGGTTCAACGTACGCACAACCGGCACCGTATCAGGTTCCCTATCAAACGCCGAATGTACAACCGTCATGGCCTTACGTGCAAGTGAACGACGGGCAAGCGAACGATGGGCAAGCGAGCGTAATGCGTGGACGCAGCGAGTTCATCGGCGGGCCTCCACTGTCTTCGCCGCAAACGCAACTTCCCACACCTTCGCAGCAGACGCCACACAATCACATGCCGATGCAACAAATGCCGAACTACGGTGGTCCGAGTTACTCCGCACCGAATTTCCCGATGCAGATGCAGCCTATGCCAGGCTACGCGATGCCGGGATATCCCAACGGGGGTGCATCCTGCGATCCTTGGTCGAGTGGCTACCCTTCGACCTACGTACAGCCAGCCGTAACGAACTGGTTCGGCAGCTTCGGTGCAATCGTGATGGGTCGGGATCGCGCCGATCACTACACGTTTAGCTATGGCACAGGAAACGAAGCGGATCAACGCACCGATACACGCGATGCGGATATGAACTGGACAGGCGGGTTCGACATTCGCTTCGGCCACTACTTCAATTGCCAACGCAATGCGATCGAAGCCGTTTATTGGAACCTGAATCCAAGCAGTCAGACCACACAAACGGTCTCGGCGAATGTGCTTGGAAACCTGAACGGAATCTTGAACTGGAACAGTCTCAATTATGGTGGCAACCCGGCAGACATCTATGTGAATGTTGCCCCAGGCAACAATGGCATTCACCAATTGACGCGAGACTATTCGTTCCAGAACATCGAATTGAATCTGTGGCAGTTCTGCGGCACATGTGGAGCCGGCACATGCGGTTGCTCGAGACTGCGGCACAATTGGCTCGTCGGTGTTCGTTACTTTCGCTTTAACGAGAGTCTGCTGTTCGCTGCCGATGCAAACGATACCCAGATCACTTACGCCAACGACGAGATCTTCTATAACATCGATATTCAAAACCATTTGCTCGGATTTCAAGTCGGAAATCAGGCACAGTATTGTGTGACAGACCGCTTGACGGCGGATCTCGGAATCAAACTCGGCCTCTACTCCAACCAGATCAACCACACTTCCGAGATCGGCGGCGGGCTGGGCGTCGCGACGATCAACAACGGGCCGTTCCTCGGTGAAGAGTTCTGTGTCAAGAGCTCCAAGAACGACATCGCATTTCTAGGTGAAGTGAATCTCGGGATGCGATACTGCTTCACTTACCGATGGGCTGGCACCATCGGTTACCGCGCTCTGGCCGTCACGGGAGTCGCGATGCCAGCCGACCAGATCTATCCCGATTTGCGAGGCATCAACGACGTCGCGAACATCGATTCGAGCCGCGGCATGATCCTGCATGGAGGATACGCGGGGCTCGAATACAACTGGTAATCGACGTAGCCGCGCGCTTCCCGCTTCCCGCTTCCCGCTGGCGAGCTGACAAGCTGGAAGCTTATCGCTACGGGTTAGCCGATCGATGAAAGTGGACGTGCCGCCAGCCGTCTTCTTGGCGTTCCCATACGCGAGTCTCGTCGCAACGCGACGTTTGCGGATTCCCGTCGCCATCGATGGATTGAACGAGACGCACGTAGCTGACGATGGCGACATTCTCGCCCAGCAATCTGACGTGCGGCGAAGCGATCGTCGCTTGCTTCGGTTTGTCGCTGCTGCCGAGATCGAAGTAGAAGCGATGAAAGTCCATGCCTTCGACCAGCTGGCCCCGAGCTTCGGGCTCGAACGCGCTGATCGTCGGATCGCAAAGTCGCTCATACGCCTCCCAATCAGCCGCCAGGATGCTGTCGAGTAGTTGTTGGCTCAGGTCCAATAAATCGGATAGCGTCTGGTCCATTGGTTCAGTTGGTTCAGTCGTCATCGAGTGGTTCTCACGTTCAAGTAGTTTGTGATGGAAGCGTTCGTTCTAGCACGGTAAATGTATGTGGATGGTCATTGCGTTCGTCCGCCGGATGCTCGGTGCGCTCAGCGACGGTCCACTCCGCTCGATCAAAATCGGGAAACCGTGCATCGCCTGAAACATCGGCATCGACTTCGGTTAGGTAAATGCGGTCAACGACATCGAGTGCCTGCTGATAGATTTCCGCGCCGCCGATGATGAACGCTTCGTCGTCGTTGCTAGCCGCAGCAACGGCATCGGGCAAGCTGTGTGTAACGACCGCGCCGGGAGCTGCGAAGTCACTTTGCCGAGTCACGACCACCGACGTCCGCCCAGGGAGCAATCGACCGATCGACTCAAAGGTCTTTCGCCCCATGATAATGTGATGGCCCATCGTCAGCTGTTTGAAGCGTCGCAAGTCGACCGACAGATGCCACGGCAAGTCACCGTCACGACCGATGACTCCATTCCGTTCCATGGCCACGATCAGGGAGACTCTCAT
>CAUJKL010000251.1 GCA_963204995.1 Planctomycetota bacterium
CGCCTTCGGCGTTGGGATTTAACTTGGGAAGCGAACTGGAATGCGCAACTTCAAAACGCACTAGCATCGCGCGTGTGCTGGGGGACGCCCGATGCTCAGAAAACAAATCCCGTCAGCGTCCGCATCTTTGCGGCAATCGACAGAACCGGCGTGAGCAACAGACGAGTAAACTCGCCATCGCAATAGTTCGATAAACCAGAAGGCCAGAGTTCTAGTTTGCTGCTCCGAAGTTAGAGGCGAGCGTCTGTGGCTCAAGAGGTGAAACATGGAACTGAATCGAAATCACTATCTCGGCATCGGTATGATCGTCCTGTTATTGGGACTTCAATTTCGATACGTCGATTCGTTCCAATTGACCGAAGACACGACGAAGTTTCTAGCCAAGCGGCTTAAGAAGGAGACCGTCGTCACGCAGAACCCGCTGGCAGCGATCTTTCGGCAAAACAACCCAGTCGCAATGAAGAAAACGATTCGTCCCCCGAAGTGGATCGGCTGGTCGATGATCTCGGTCGGTGCCGTGCTCGTCATTCAGAGCTTGGGGATGAAAAAACCTGGTTGACGCAACCAGCCCCAGCCACCGCTCTACTGAATGCGTTTGCCAACACCTGTATGTTCGGTCGGCAGGAAGCGTTGCCCGCCTTGTCGTTCCATCGCATCTCGCAACGGAGCATAGGGCCGCACTCGCACTCCATCGAACGAGTGCTCGAAGACGCCGTGGCCGGGGACCACAAAGCGAACGTGAACCAGTCCGTGTGCCGCCCACGTCGTATCGAACTCGGGTTGATTCGTTTGAAATGGCAGTTTGACAACGGTTCCGTTCTCTGTCACTTCGCTCGCATCAACGGCGACGGACCACTGACCGAGGCGACTGGGAACTTGACCACGAGCGTTGGGAACCTGATTGAAATCCTGTCGTCGTGCGGCCACAAGTTCGACGTACAGCGTGCCACGTGCGGCGGTCAATTGTCCGTCCGTGTCGAGCGGAAAGAGTCGCAACGCGATGCCATCAAACTCCACGTCGCGATCCCAGTTAGCAAGGTGAGCATCGAAGTCGACGGAGGTCACGCGGCGACTAAAGCCCAGTAGATCGCGAGCTTGATCCGCGTAGGTCGGTTCAGTCGACGGTCGCGGTGCGGGCGCTGGAGGCAATTCACTTTCTGCGATCTCTTGTGCCGCAATCTGTCGCAGCGTCGCTGCAGTGACCGGTTTGTCGCCGATGCGTGATTCCGAGATTTGCTCCCAAGCCACGGCGCGAAGGATCACCGTTTGATCGCTTCCAAAGCGTAACCAAAGATGTTCATCGTTCGTTCGTGGATGCACTTCGGCGGTCATCTTCGTGCCATCGGTCAGCCGCAGGGAAACGACATCACTAGCGCGGCTCGCGTCGCCAGATGACGAGACCAAGACCGGAGCGAGCAGCATGACCGCGATGTTTGTTCGAAGCGTTGCAACCGTCATGATTGTCCCTCGCTGGCCAGCGGCTTGGTGAAGAAGTGCTTTCCCGGCAGATCTGTTTGCAAATCGAAGGCCAACGGGTTGAGCGAGGTTGCTTCTTCAAGATGTAAGTTACTGTACACGTTCGATTTGAAGGGCCGAAGGCACTGGGTGACATGAGGCGTTGTCAGCCGATTGATGTTCACGCATCGCATCGCATGTTGCCGAGCGACCACATTCAACGCGGGTTCAATTCCGCTCGCTCATGCTCTTCCGTACGGTATGTTTGGCAGAGCAGTAACATCTAAACATAGGGATTCTTACGATGACTCGCCGAACAACATTTCAACTCTTCGCCATCATCAGCCTCGTCGCCACAATGGGCTACGCCCTGGATGACGGTGTCCCAGTTAGCGGCGACGGCGACACTGCCGACATTCAAACTGGCAGCACTGAAACTGGCAGCACTGAGCCCGACAGCAGTGAAGCTGACAATAACGAAACAGACTCTCAGACTACTCCGATCGCCGATCGGAAAAGTGGAAAACCCAATGAACTCGCTGGTGCCGATAACGGCGGCGTTCGACTCCGCGAAGGTATGAAGTTCGTAAATCGAGTGGGTGAGTTGCGAGACGCCGGCGGCCGAGTCGCTTTCTATCCCGATGGCGAAACACATTCGCTGCCGCTTCTGGAAAACCTAGCCTTGGAACGAGTGTCCCACGACTTGGACCAGACGCATCGCAAGTGGAGTGTCACCGGTATCGTGACGGAATACAAAGGTGGCAATTATTTGTTATTGCATCGCGCGGTGCTCAAGGCCCGCGTTTCCCATTCGTCCGGACCACGCTCGTAGGCGATGAATTTTGAGCTCCGTTTTTGGACTGCGGCGACATGTCGCCGCTTTCTGCATTTTGTGCCCCAGCACTTTCCAAGTCGCACCGACTTGCCAGATCAAAGCGGCTCCGCCGCAGACGAAAGCTGTGACAAGTCACAGCACTCCAAATGCCTCGCCGCGAACGCCTATCCCATCGCGATCGTTTCGAGCGACCTGGCACGCTCGTTCTCCGCGGCATTGATAATCTGGTCGTCGACGCGAACTAAGGCGTTGTCCGGATCGTACTCGCGAGCATAGCGCAGCATGAGGCTGGCCGCGAAGGCGATCGCTTCATCCGTGCGTGGCCCGATGAGCAGAGCGTGCGGACCCGGAAAGCTCTCGGGGATCAACACTGCGGTACTCGCCGCATCGGGCAACTGATGGGCGTAGAGCAGTTGATCATTCTCCGCGGCGTCTCTTCCGAGAATCACTTTCGCGTGTGCATCGTAGCGAAAGTGCCGACCGATCTTCAACAATTCAAAATCCCAGCGGCGGCTTTCGCCCGGCGAATCGATCAGATCGAAGACCTTTTTCGAGAACTTGGGCTCGGTGAGCGAACAGCCTGTCGACGGTGTGGGAATCGATTTCAATCCGTATTTCTTCGCCAAGACGATCAGACGTTTGCGGCTGCGGCCTTCAATGTTATAGAGCTGCTCTCGATCGACCCAGCCTTCGCGTTCAGGCAATGTCGGCCGCAGCAACTTGGCGGAAAGGGGCCGCAGCAAAAGATCTTCCAAATCGGAGTGATAGGCAATGCGATCCAAGTCACGACGCTTCTGGCTCATCGGACGCTGCCCGGCCACCTCGCCGCTGACGATAAAGTCCGCGCCGATCTGGTGCATGAACCGCTTGGCCTTTTCGAACATGTAGATGCGGCAGTCGACGCAAGGATTCGCCCCTTTGCCACGTCCGAACTGCGGCTCCTTGACGAGATCGAGATAGTCGTCGTCTTGGCCGACAACCGTCAGCCGCACCCCTAAATCGCGAGCCGTCTGAGCCGACTGATCCTGGCAGCAAGTGAAGATTGTTTTGAAGTTCAGAGCCTCAACTTCGATCCCTTGCTCTTGCATGATGCGAATCGCCAACATGCTATCGAGTCCACCGGAGAGCAGCACGACACAGCGTCTGGACATTGTTCTACCTTTGTCTTTCGATTCCGAATGGCACCTGCAGTCGTTTAACGGCAAGCCGAAGGCGAACTTTGGGGCGGGAGAGCCGTCGCCTTCGGCTTGCCGTTAAACAAGCTTTTCTCAACGGCCAAGACTATCTTTCTCCACCAACAAAGTGCGGACCCTTTCTGGCTGCAGCGTAAAGTTCCTTCCACTGCGGGCTGCCATCGTCTGGTACAAGCCGCGAATCGACACCGCGTTCGAAGTACGGGATCGTCCCCTTCTGGCCCTCGGTCAGCATGAAATTCACTTGGCCGTTGTTCGCAATGTACATTCGCCGCCCATCCGGCCACGATGTCTCGATCAATCGAGGTGGATCGGGACGCGATTGTGGCTTGTCCACACGATACCGCTCGATCATATCGCGATTCAGCTCGAAGCCCAGGCCCGGTCGATCGGGCACGTTCGCGAAGCCCGCTTCGATTTTGATTGGTTCGGCCAGCAAATCGTGTTCAAACAACTGATGACAGTTGACCGCTGGCCAGGTCGCGTGCGTCAACGCACCACCAAACTGCAACGACCAGGCCGCCGTGATCCCACTTCCAACAAGTTGAAGCCAAAACGGCTTATCGGCCATCGCCGCGACCGCTCCCGTTTGCAGCAACTCTTTCGCGCCATGACCGACGACGAACCCATCGCAGACATCTTCGCGAATCGCCACAAGCGGATCGGGCTTTCCATAGTGCATCGCGACTGGAGCGCGACATTCGCGCCGAATGGCTTGATTGCCTGCGATGTCGTCCTGAAAGATGGGAGTCTCCCAAATGGCGATTTGCGGATACTGTTCCAACTCTTTCAGAATCGGAATCCCACGCTCGGCATCGAGCAGCGTGTCGTTGAAGTCGAGTGCGATGTGAAACGATTCGGGAACTGCTTTCGCGACGGCTTCCATTTGTGCCCAGACGTCGAACCACGGCCGTCCTTTCGATTTGTAAGCGAGGTATCCTTGCCGATGGGCTTCGGCACATTCCGCCGCCATGTCTTCGACCGAGGTGTCGATGTTCCACCAAGCGACAGGAGTTGTCTCGTGGACTTTGGTGCCTAACAACGCATGAATCGGCACGCCCGAGGTGCGGGCCACGGCGTCGAACAAGGCCATTTGCAGTCCCGCCCCCGACTCGTCGTCCCACATTACTTCGATCGCGTTCTTGCCGAGCACGCGACGAATGTCCTCGTCGTCCGGCACGCCCCAAGTGTAATACAACAGCGTCTCGCCAAAGCCCGTCACGCCTGATGACAACTCGATCTCGATGACCTCGGTCCATCTCCAGTGCGGTATCTCGCGATCCATGTTGCGAGCCGGAGTTTCTCGAAACGGGAGCTTGATGGTCGTCCGGTCTACCTTGAGCACGCGAAACCATTTGTCGGACACATGCCAGGTCGCCGCTCGCGACAGGGACGTCCAATGGTCCGCCATCAGACAACTGGCCGAACCAAGCAACCCAGCTTTCATCAAGTCTCGCCGCGAGATTCGATTCAACGATTGATAACGAGGCATTGGATTTCTCCTAAGTGGTAGGCGTGCTTGCGCGCGATCGAGTCGTCGCATTGTAAACGGATTCGCGGCGTCCGTGGGAGCCAGCAGTGGTATGCCGGTCGCGAACGTCCCGTGATCTGCCTATAATCGTGTTTCCGCAGTTCCCCCGAGTATGCCCCCTTCACGAGAAATGACAATGACGACAGTGGTCGACCTCCGCAGCGATACCGTCACGAAACCAACCCCCGGCATGCGCCAAGCCATCGCAAATGCGGAAGTCGGCGACGATGTCATGCACGACGATCCGACCGTGCGACGACTCGAATCGCTCACGGCGGAAGTGCTCGGCAAGGAAGCAGCGATCTTTATGCCCTCGGGCTCGATGACGAACCAGATTGCCGTGCGAATTCATTGCAAACCGGGCGACGAGTTTCTGTGTGAAGCCGGCTGTCACATCTACAACTATGAACAAGGTGCCTTCGCGCAGTTGAGCGGTGTTGTCGCCCGTACGGTCGAAGGCGACAACGGCGTGTTGCACGCCGAACAGTTGCACGGCATGATTCGCCCCGAGAACGAACACTTGGTCCGCACACGACTCGTCTGTTTGGAGAACACACACAACCGAGGCGGCGGTCGGATTCAACCGATCGAAGATGTTGCTGGAATCTGCGAGTGGGCTCACGATGGCGGGTTGAAAACGCATCTCGATGGAGCTCGGCTGTTCAATGCCGTGGCCGCGACCGGCATTGCCGCCGACGAATGGTCGAAACATTTTGACACGGTCAGCGTGTGCTTCAGCAAGGGACTTGGAGCGCCCGTCGGTTCGGCCTTGGCGGGCTCGGCGGAGATGATCAAGGAAGCACGCCGGCATCGCAAGTGTTTTGGCGGCGCGATGCGGCAAGTTGGCATCATCGCGGCTGGCGCACTGTACGCGATGCAGAACCATCGTGAACGCTTGACCGAAGATCATGCCAACGCCCAGATCCTGGCCGACGCGATCCGTACAACGGACGGCGTGCGATTACTGACGCCGGAAATTGATACGAACATTGTCTTTATCGAAGTCGACCCGCTGCTCGGGACCGCTGCCGAGTTTGTGACGATGTTGCAACAGGAAGGTGTTCTCACGTTGGCGATCACGCCGACTCGAGTTCGTGCGGTGACACATCTGGATGTGGATGCGTCGGCCATGCGCCGCGCCGCGGAAGTCATTCCGCTGGTCGCCGAAAGACTCGCCGCCGGCATCAAGCCGGGAGTAGACGGAGTCGCTGCGTATTAGGAAAGTAGGCCGGACCAAGGCTTTGCGCCGTTCCGGCACGAGCGACGCGTTACAAATGCTGCCGGAACGGCGCAAAGCCTTGGTCCGGCCTAC
>CAUJKL010000252.1 GCA_963204995.1 Planctomycetota bacterium
AGTTCGTTCGATGTTTTCTTAATACTGTTTTCTACTAGTAAATTATATATAGCGTATTGATTCAGTTTGAAGTGTCCTCGTTTACGGGCACATACACGCTGTGCAATGGCGAAATCATTCATATCAATTCGATCAACAGCCCGTTTGGGGCCGGCTGGGGCCTGGCGGGAGTGAAGCAACTGGTGATTGCCTCGACGACCGCGCTGTTGGTCGATGGCGACGGCAGCGAACTGGTTTACCGAACGCCTCCGGGCAGGCTCAATGGAGATGGCCACCACCGTGTTTATGACTCTCCTGCAGGAGACTTTTCGAGGCTGGAAGAGATTTATGACGATGTGGTCTCGGTGGTCGACCCCTCTACCGAAGAAACTACATACTACCGCCTCACCACGCCAGACCATACCGTTACAGTTTTTGACGTATCCGGACGCATAATCTCCGTCACCGATCGAAACGGTAATGAAACGCAATACAACTACGATGCCAAGGGCCGTTTAACGTCGATCATTGATCCTGTCGGTTTGCAAACGACCTTGACCTATACAGGTGACCGGGTCACATCGATCACCGATCCGGCCAATCGGACAACCGAACTGGATTACGACGCTACGGGCGATTTGATCCGCATCACCGATCCTGATGGCGCCGCGCGTACGTTCAACTATGACGATGCCCACCACATGACCGGAGAGATCGACCAGGCGGGTCGGCACGAGTCGGAATCCTACGATTTCGCGGGCCGGGTCTCGGGAGTTCGACGGAAAGATGGGTCGTCGATTAGCGTCCAGCCGGTTCAGGTTCAAGGTCTCTACCCACCGGACGACACAATTGATCCCTTTGATGCGCCGCCGGCCAGTACACTCGGGCCGCCCACGGCGACTTACACGGATTCGAATGGCAATATCACCACGATCTTGCTCGACCAGTACGGTCAGGCGATTTCGTCGAGTGACGGCGTGGGCCGGCTTGCGAGCAACCAATACAACAGCCACTTGCAAGTCACCGCTGCGGTCGATGCGCGGGGCAACGAAACTTCTTACGCTTACGACGCCGAGGGGAATGTCATCTACGTTGCCGATACATTATCCGGCAGCGGGCTGGACATCCGCGGTTCAATCGATGTACCCGGACAAGAAGTCCGATATGCCTTGACGTTGGATCACGATCGAATGATCCATGTCGATACGATTACGACGGATTTTGTGTTCGACTGGTCTCTCAGTGGTCCTTCCGGGATGATCGCCCAGTTGCAGAGTTTTGCTGATGACGCATCATCTCCAATCCTCTCGCTGCCCGCTGGCGATTACACGTTTGTTGTAGACGCCGCAGGCGATGCGACCGGCACCTTTGAATTGCAACTCCAGGACTTGGCGACCGGCAAACCGCTGACCTTGGACGAAGTGACGGATGGCATTCTTTCCCCCGCCACCAAGACTGACCTCTTCGCGTTCGAAGGCCTGGCGGGCGATCGTTTCGATTTCCAAGCGATCGATTCGGATAGCTACGAAACCTGGCGACTGATCGGTCCGGATGGAAGCGAGCTGTTCGAGGGAGACTTTTTTACTGATCAGCGATTTGCAGTTAGACAGACTGGGACATACTCGCTTTTGATCGAAGGAAGTTCTGGGAGTTTAGAAATCGGAACCTATTCCTTTAACCTCCAGCACGCGGGCACCGTACCTTTGACTCAACCTGGCGACGAGATCGCGTTTGGAGATACCGTAACGGGTTCGATCGACACGAGCAACGAACAGGACTACTACTCGTTCAACTTGGCCTCTTTATCGAACCTCTACTTTGACTCGCTGACCGACGACAGCAGTCTCCAGTGGAGTCTGTCGGGACCGCAAGGGACGGTCGTCGACTCCCGAAACTTTGCCTCTTCGGATGCCATCAATGGCTTCGGCCAATCGCTTCGTCTGGTGCCGGGAGCATACACGCTGAACGTGGATGGCATCGGCGATGCGACGGGTGCCTACAGCTTCCGCCTCGTCGATATGGCAAGTGCCGTGCCCATCACTCCGGGCACACCGTTCAGCGGCGACCTGACGCCGAGCAACGAAACCGACCTGTACCGTTTCACGGCATCGGCGGGAGATCAGTTCTTCTTCGATCAGACGACATCGGGGATCGACAGTTCCAGTACGCGTTGGCGGCTGATCGATCCGTACGGCAACGATCTGTTCGGTTCTTACGGCGCCTATCTGGGCGACGATGTCGAGACCCTGACGTTATCCGTCGCTGGAACCTACACACTGTTGCTGGAAGGCGCGATTGGAGAGCCGGGTAATCCCACCTACACCATCAATGTCCAACCAATGGGCAATAATCCTCCGCAACCTTTTACAGGCGAGCCATTAACACTTAGTGAGACGATCGCTGGAAGCATCGACATACCGGGAGCGACGGATGAGTATACATTCAACTTAGCTTCCGACAGCCAACTGTATTTCGACTCGTTGACCAACGATTACAACTTCCATTGGACGCTGGTCGGGCCGGCGGGGACGGCTGTTTCCAACCGCTACTTTAGCGACTCGGATTGGGATCGATCGTTGTCCGACTTGCGGCTGCCAGCTGGAGCGTACCAGCTCTCGATCGACGCCAGCGGCGACACCACCGGAGATTACTCTTTCCGGCTGATCGATTTGGCCTCCGCCACCATGATCGATGCGGGTATGCCTATCAACGGCAGCTTGATGTCGGCCAACGCTACGGACGCCTATCAGTTCACCGCCGCGGCAGGTGATCGATTCTTTTTCGATCAAACCGAACGGGGTCAGAATCTAGCGGGCACCGAGTGGCGGCTGCTCGATCCCTACGGCAATCAGATCTTCGATGAGGATTTCTCCGACGTCGATGCGCTGACCTTGCCGGTTGCTGGCACGTATACGTTGCTTGTCGAAGGATCTATTGGCGATGCGGACAATCCGACCGGGCTGGTGCTCGGCGGAAGCTATGGGGCGCGAAGTGGCGCAATCGGTGATGATCGATCGTCAACGTTGGTGGTCACGTTAACGGTTCCGGCGGGAACGATCGACTTCGACCGTTATGTGTCGAGCGAGTCAGGCTATGATTTCTTGCGTTTCTTCATCGACGACGTGGAGCAAGACTCCTGGTCCGGCGATGTTGCCACGGCGCAGGTCTCTTACCCGGTTGATGCGGGAATGCACACTTTCCGCTGGGAGTACAGCAAGGATTCGAGCAGATCGTCAGGTGACGACGCTGCCTGGATCGATAACATCAGCTTCCCGGGCGGAACGGCGGAGAGCTTCGAGAGCGGTGATTTTAGTGCGCTCGATTGGAGCACTTCGGGTGAGGCAATGTGGAACGTCAAACCAACTCCGCCGCCCAATCCCTATGCCTTCACGGTCTATTCCATCGCGGATGCCACACCAGTCTCTTTGAACTCGTCTTGGGCGTCCCCGCAACAATTCACGTACGATACTCACTTTAATCAGTTGACAAGTGCAACCGACAATCTGGGTCGACAAACATTGTTCGATGTCGATCCGGCGAACGGGAACATCCGCTCGGTCGCACAGGTGGTCGGTGCGCTCGGAGGGGCTGACGACGTAATCAGCCAGTTCACTTACACGGCGGCCGGTCTGATCGACAACGCAACGGATCCAAACGGGAACGTTACGTCCTATGATTACGACGATCTGGGCAGGTTGACATCCATTACCGTGGCCCGGGGAACACCGGATGAAGCAAGTCGCCAGTTCGAGTACGATGCAGCGGGCAATGTTACAGCTGCGATTGATGAAAGCGGCACACGGACCGAGTTCGAATACGACGCCGCCAACCGGCTGTTGCAAATCACGGAACCCGACCCCGACGGTACGGGCTCCAAGGCATCACCGGTGACCAACTTCACCTACGATGCTCGCGGTAACCTGCTCAGCAGCGTCGACGCGCGTAACAACGAGACGCAGAACCGGTACGATGTGCTCGACCGGCTGATCGAAGTCACCGACTCCAACGGCCAGATGATGACCTATGCCTATGACAACGACAGTAATTTGACAGGAACTACCGACTCACTCGGCCACAGAACTCAGAACCACTACGATGCCCGCAATCGCTTGGTGGAAACGGTCGACGCCGACGGTGGCCGCACGCGGTTCACTTACGACGCCAATGACAATTTGACTTCGATCGTCGATCCGGTCGCCAATACCACCACGTTCACCTATGACGCGCGCAATCGACTCGACAGCGAGATCGACCCGCTGGGCAACTCGATCTCTTACGCCTATGACTTGGCAAACAATCTGGTAAGCAAGGCCGATCGCAACGGACGAGTGACGCAGTATGCCTACGACGACTTAGACCGCCTGGTTGCTGAGACCTGGGTCGGAGGCGGAAACGCCATCAACTACGCTTACGACAAGGGTGGAAATCTGACGTCGATTGCCGATACCAATAGCGTCCTGGCATTTACTTATGACAGCCGCGATCGCGTAAAGACGGTGGATAACGCTGGGACGCCGGGCGCTCCGAACGTCGTCCTCAACTATGACTACGATGGCGTCGGCAATGTGCTATCCGTCGCCGACACGATCGACGGCTCTGCCGGAGCAGACACCAGCTATGTCTATGATGTGCTGAACCGCATGACTCAGATCACGCAGACGGGCAGCGGCCTGGCCGATAAACGGGTCGATCTGGCATACAACCCGCTCGGCCAATTCGCTTCGATCGATCGCTACTCCGATCTTGCCGGCACGCAGCTGGTGGTGGGTACGGCCTACGCCTACGACGCGTTGAACCGGTTGACCGAGCTAACGCACAGCACTGGGAGCGAGACGGCCGCCTTCTACAACTTCACCTACGATAGCACCAGCCGCATCACGCAAGTCGAGGACGTCGATGGCGCGACCAATTATGCCTACGACGCTCGCGATCAACTCATCGCAGCCGACCACTCCGACCCAGCCAACCCAGACGAGACGTACCAGTACGACGCGAATGGCAACCGAATCAGCTCCAGCCTGCACGGCAGCGGTTACGTGACGGGTGCGGGTAACCGGCTGCTGTCCGACGGTATCTACGATTACGCCTACGACAACGAAGGGAACTTGATTCGCCGGACGGAAATCGCTACCGGAGACTACCGCGAGTTCACCTGGGACTACCGCAATCGTCTGACCTCTGTGACGGATAAAACGGCGGACGGCACACCGACGCAGCGAGTCACATTTAGCTACGACGGCCTGGATCGACGAATCAGTAAGGCGGTTGATATGGCGCCCGAAGATGCGGTGGATGCGGCGATAACACACTTCGTCTACGATCGCGAGGACGTCATTTTGGATTTCCTCGATGGCGACGGCAGTGGTCCAAACTCGCCAACCCTGCAAGAACGCTATCTGCACGGGCCAGCGACCGATCAGGTTCTCGCCCAAGATGATGGGGCAGGCAGCTCGCAGTGGCTGCTGGCGGACCACTTGGGCACTACGCGCGATATCACTGATAAAGTGGGCGTGGTTGTCAATCACATCCGCTATGATTCTTATGGCAACATCGTTTCGCAAACCGATGCGAATATCACTCCAAACTACGGTTTGACCGGGCGCGAAACCGATGCGGAGATTGGTTTGAATTACTATCGCGCTCGTAACTATGACAGCTCCACAGGACGCTTCCTCAGCCCTGATCCGATTAGCTTCGTGGCAGGCGACACGAACCTGTACCGCTACGTGAACAACTCGCCCGTGAAATGGAAAGATCCCTTTGGTTTGTGTCCGAAGAGCAATGGTCAAAAAAAGCAAAAGACTGGTGACGAATCGAAGCAACGACAGGTTTCAGATCCGTCGAAGCCACCTCCGAATCCAAACCTCGACCCGTTTAATCCAGGCCACTGGGGGCCCTTGATCAAGAACGCCCAGGATTCGATTGCAAAACCCGAACCGGGATTTCATCCGCAATTCCCGATCACATCCAACCCATTTACCGGAGACTATACGAATACCGGAAAGAAAATCCCCGGTTCGGAGCGGATATCGGTGCAAGTTGGCGTTACTTACACTTTCAGTCCAAAATGATGCATGCGAGAGCAACATTGGGGGCGGGTGGCACGCCCTGAGTTTCACGAAGGGCGTGACTGAGCTACAAGTCACGTTGCTCTAGCCGCTTAGGTTTGCCCTCTCTCCCCATGCCCATCGCTGCGCTCTGGGCGTGCCACGCTAGACAAGAGAAGGGAAGGGAACAGAAGCGGAAGGGCATGGCAAGAAGGGCATGGGGACACACCATTTTTGTGACGTCCCCGCTTGTAAGGGGTCGGAGACGGCCGAGGCTCCGTTTTTCTAAGAGGTACTGTGTCTCCAACGCCCTTTCTCCGACGCCCCTCTCCTGCTTCTCGGATATGGTGGCGATTGCCGCTATCTGATCGTTGCGCCGCCGAGGAGAGAAACGGGGACGAACTCTTGAGGCGAGGACGTTCACTCTCGATGGGTTGACCTGGGTTGCTTGCTTCGCCTCCTGCGACCCATGAATTCCCCGAATTTGCCTTCGCGCCTGGGTGCGTTCCTTTCTTCCAGACGAAGTTCGACAGCTCTTGACACTTTTCGGCGCGTTCCAGTCGGCTCCGCTTTCGCTGTTTGCGAATCAGCTGCTGCCCAATCACTGGCACATGGTTCTCCGTCCGAATCAAGACGGACGAATGGTGGGAAAGCGGTGACAGCCCCCTTTGTCTATTCGCCGGTCTCTCGCCAGGAACGACGTCCATCACAGTCGCAGACTCAACCGGATTCAGCGACTTTTATGACGGATTAGGAAACCCACTGGATTCATTGATCACTCCCGGCTCCGCAACTCTGATGGTAAACGCCGTCCCCGAACCGACCTCGGCGGCACTGATGTTGGTGGCACTGGGTGCTGCCGCCACTGTGCATGGTGTACGCCAACGACGTAGGAAATCGAAAGCGAACAAACGTGACGAATGCCGTAAGCGAGGAACTTGTTAGGTGAGCGTTGCTACGCCCTCTTCGTCCCGAACCGGATTCGTCAGTCGCCCAATCGATTCGATCTCGATGGTGACTTCGTCTCCATCTTTCAAGAAGACCGGTGGCTTGCGGGCAAAGCCGACACCGTGTGGTGTGCCAGTCAAAATCACTGTTCCGGGGACGAGTTTGGTGCTGCCGCTCAGAAATGCGATCAGCGTCGGCACGTCAAAGATCATGTCGTTGGTGTTCCAATCCTGCATGGCCTCGCCGTTCAGTTCGGTCTTGATGCTCAAGGCATTGGGATTGGGGATCTCGTCCGCCGTCGTCAGAACGGGCCCAAGTGGGCAGAACGTATCGAATGTCTTGCCACGGCACCACTGCCCGCCACCCCACTTGCTTTGCCAATCGCGGGCGCTCACGTCGTTGGCACACGTATAACCGAGTACATAATCGAGCGCATTCTCGCGTGAGACGTTCTTGCACTCCTTGCCGATCACAACCGCCAGTTCGCACTCGTAGTCGACTTGCGTGCTCTTGAGCTGCGTGGGAATTAGAATCGGATCGCCCGGATTCTGAACGGTACTGGGCATCTTCATAAACAACACGGGATGATCCGGAATGGCGGCTCCGCCCTCTTCGGCGTGCTGGCGATAGTTCAAGCCAATGCACAGGATCGTGGCGGGCTGAACGGGAGCCAGCAGCTTCGCAACGCGGATCGACTCGCCCGTGTCGGTGTAGTCGCCAAAGATACATCCGTCGATCTTGGTCGTCGTCCCGTCGGCATGTTGCGAACCAAAGTGCGTCGAGCCTTGCTCGTCGATTATTCGTACTAGCTTCATCGTAAGTTCCTTTACGTTGCGATCGTGTTACATCGATCACGGAATGATAACGTGATTCGCAACTGCCCGCGAGAACCGATCAGGCAATTCACCAACCGGTAGCACCCTGCGCCGCTTTTCTACATAATGCTTCACCACTGGCACGTCACCTTCTCGCAATCAAATGGCGGACGATACCGATGACTCAAGCAACTCTGATTCTCGATGCACAAGCAACACTCGGCGAAGGCCCGATCTGGGACGCACGCGAGAATGTTCTCTGGTGGATCGATATCAACGAGTGCCGCTTGCACCGCTTTGATCCGGCGACAAAGAACAACACCACCTATGACATCGGGCAGAGAGTCGGCACCGTGGTGCCGCGAGCCAGCGGCGGGTTGATGCTGGCCGTGCAGAATGGCTTTGCCGCGTACGATCCAGCAACCCAACAACTGACCATGATCGCCGATCCAGAAGCCCACCTGCCAACCAACCGCTTCAACGACGGAAAGTGCGATCCAGCCGGCCGCTTCTGGGCAGGTACGTTACAGTTGGTCGAGAAAGATATGACCGCTGGTTCGCTTTATTGTCTGTACCCGGATGGTCGGATCGAGAGGCGAGTTTCCGAGGTCGGCATCTCGAACGGCATCGTCTGGACGTCCGACAAGAAGACGATGTACTTTATTGACAGCCCTACGCGACGCGTCGATGCGTTCGACTACGACAACGCCACCGGCGAGATTCGTAACCGGCGAACGGCGATCGCCTTGCCCGAGGGCATCGGCTATCCCGACGGCATGTCGATTGATGCGGAAGACAAACTGTGGGTCGCCTTGTGGGCTGGCTGGGGCGTGGCACGCTTCGATCCGCTCACCGGTGAGTTGCTCGACAAGATCGACGTCCAGGCATCGCAAGTCACTGCCTGTGCGTTCGGCGGCCCGGAACTTAAGGATCTGTACATCACGACGGCGCGGCGCGACTTGAACAGCACAGCGCTGAAGGATCAACCAGCTGCCGGTGGCCTGTTCCACGTTCGTGTCGATGTGGCCGGCGTTCCGTCGGTTGCGTTTGCCGGCTGAACGGCTGCGGATCAGCCCTCGCAATTCTCGACTTGGCTGCGAAGACGAAGAGGTTGATTATCGTGTTAATTGTCCGAATTGTTCTCCCACAGGGATTGCCACAATCATCTCTCTTCCACTTCGCGAAATTCGCGGCACGCAGAAAATCCTTATTCCGATGACGGGCAAAAGCTCGCGAAACCTATCAGATGACACCGAGCTTTGCTTGATTGCTATTCTCGCGTCCAAAGACGGCCAGCCTGCTTCGCTGGAAAAGAGTTTTCCCCGTGCGAAGATTAGCGTCAGATTCACCGACTAGCCGAAGTGCGCAAACAAAATGTTGGACCGAAGCGGCGGTTCGCGAGTTTCCTGATGGTTGATTTGATTGGCCGCCGCTCGGTCAACAGATTCGTTTTTTCTCCCGCTAAACCGTACAGTGGACATGTACGACCTCGGCAACTGCAACTCGCGGAGAGGTTGTGAAAAAATCGTGGGATAGGCTTCCAGCCTGTCATTTTCCCCGTATTTCTGACAGGCTGGAAGCCTATCCCACCCAATAAAATCACAGCCTCGGAGACGAATCCATGGCTGATACCACAATTGAACACGAACGTTCCAACTGCTTAGACCCACTGCCTGCTGCCGCTTCGCGGCAGCAGGCTGGGACGGGAGGGAGAAGGAGTGGGTCGTCCATAGAACCCGACGTAAACGTCGGGCCTAGTATCGGCTACGCCGTGAATGGACCGTAAGCGGCCCAGATCTTGTTCCTGCAAAATGGCGACGCTCTCCAATCACGCACAGCGATCTTCGCTGGCCCAATGAGGCTGGTTCTCAAAACGAAGTCCGCGCGAGATCGCGAGATACGGTGCGTGTGCTGCGGCCCGCAGAACGCTCAACGTCGGGTCGGAAAAACTCAATCGAAATGCTTGCAGCCACTGACCAAACGCCGTAGACTCACGCGGCGACCGCAGAACGACATAGTTTTTCCACGTCACTTCCATTGCGGATTCATCATGCGTTCCACTCTGTCAATGGTCCTGTCACTGTTGGCGTTGGCCACACTTTGCGGATGTTCGGAGCAGGCGCGAAGGGATGCGTTGCAAACTCTCGCGAAACAGGCGACATCTCAGTTCAAAGTCGACCGCGGATTTCACGTAATCGACGGCCAACCCTGCTATTTGGATTCCAACGCCTCGGAGGGAAGAATTTCGCGTCAGCTTCCGAATGTCGACCCCAAGACGTTTCGGATACTCCCACGAGTGGGCAACGAGCGAGTGTTCTATGCTGCTGACGCCAATCGCGTCTACATTGCAATGCACTACAACGTGACAGAGTTACCCACGGCCGATGGAGCAGCCTTTGAGTTGTTGACCGGTTCATACTCGTTTGGTCGAGACAAACGCTCCGTGTTCTACCTCGGCGTAGCAATTCAGGACGCCGATCGGGACACATTCGCGGCATTGAGTGATTGCTTTGCAAAGGACTCCTCACGCGCGTACTTGGGTGTGAAACCAATTCCTGTTCGTGATATCGCCACGTGGGCACCACTGGCGGACGGCCATGCAGAGGATCCGTGGTATCGGCCTAGTCGTGATACTCATCCACGGCCAGCGACGGAACTAGCAGCTTTCGGCTGGTCAAAAGACATTTGCACTGTCTATTGGGGATGCGATGCCATTGACGCTGCCGAAGCGATGCATTTTGTTGCACTGAGCAAATTCTATGGCAAAGACAACACGCAGGTGTTTTCGTCGGGTGAACTCATTCTCGGTGCCGATTCGCCTTCGTTCGCTTTGGTTGATCCCGCACCTGTTGGACCACGGCCGGACGCCGCCGACAAGAATCGGAATTACAAGTACGGTAGGCCGCTATAGTGGTATAAATCTAGTGGGCTGGGTGGCCTTGCTGGGCTGAGACAGTCGTGCCACTGCTTCGGAGTCTTCGGAGAAGCAGTGCGGTCGCAAGTTGCGCGGAGTTAGTGAGCTGGACAACATCGACTTCCGATCGCATTTGTTCCGCGAAGCGATTCGTACTTCTCTCACTGCTGGCGAGCACCGCAGTGGCACGGTGGGCGACGAGCGGTGATCCGAGTTTCACTTTCGACAACACCGACGCGTAGGCCGGATAACCGGTACAACCGGACAATCGGGTCGATCGATGCGATCGGCGGTCTGTTACGACCGAAACAGAAAGAACGACCGTTCTATTCGTCAATTCCCGCATTACAGTTCGCGGTGTTGTGTGTTCCTACCTCGATGGGCCTTTCTCCTGTGCCTACTACTGGCAGCTGGGTGCGTTTCTCCGACGCACCTTTCAGGAGGTCAACAGGGAACGGGGTCAACAGGGACAGGGGTCCACAGGAGGGGTCAACAGGGACACCCATACTCAAATTGCCTTCACTTCGCAAATTGGGTATCCTCGGAACACTTTGTTTTCGCTCAAAGGTCCGCGGTAGCATGCCGTGAAATTCTATCCCGGACAAGATCCCACTGTTGGCTGGCGACCAGGGAAGCCGACCGTTCGGTCTTGTCTCAGTCCGATCCGCCGGCAGGAGCCAAACAAAGTACCGCTCGTCACTGCTGCCGAAGTCCGCGGCGTTAAGTTACTGGAAAGCGACTGTCAAACTAGATATAGTAGCGCTAGTTACAAGTTGTCTGCACCGACGAAGATGATGTTTCTTTGATAAGGAAAGCAGCTCATGAGGCGACGACGGTCATTGGCAGCGGTTTTTTTCGGATCCGTGTTGCTGGGGAGCCTCGGCGACCGGTTGACTTCAGCGGAGCTCGACGGGGATCCTTCGGCGGCGGCGATTGCCACAGCGCGCGGTGAACTGGCGGCGGCTCAGAAATTGCTCGACGAGCAAGCGTCGGCACTGCAAGAGGCCCAGACAAGGTTGCGGCAGGCCCGACAAAAGCTGCTCGCCGAACAGGCTTGGGCGGGGCGGCAAGCGGTCGTCATGGCGGAGGCCGCAGCAACGACCGCAGGCAAAACGGTGGCCGCGAAAAAATCTCTGGTCAAGGTGGCCCAGGACAAGGTTGCGGCGGCGATCAAGGACGCCGAGAAAGCCGCTGCCGAGAAGGCTGGCGCTGAAGAAGCACTCACCGAATTGAATAACAACGCGGCGGACGCGCCTGCCGAGAGTGAGCCGAAAGCGAACGAGCAACAGGTTGCAGCAAAAAAGACGCTGGAACAGAAGACGGACGCTGCGCGCGTGGCCGACGAGGCAGTTGTCTCGGCCAGGCAGGCGGCCGACAAGGTATCCGTCGAGCAAGCCGACGCCGAGAAACACTTAGCCGAACAAGAAGCCCAGTTGACCGCACTTCGCGATGCCGCCGCGTTGGCTCACGCCGAGGCGCTGGGCGGATTGAAACCGATCACCAGTCAGCAATGGGACTACGCCAAGGCCCGTCATCTCTTGTTCCGGGCCGGTTTCGGCGGCACACCCGAAGAAGTGCAAAAGCTGGTGGACATGGGACCGCACAAAGCCGTGGAGTATCTGGTCGAGTACCACAGCCGCCCGATGGCGAATATCGAACTCAACATGTTGTCGTGGGAGCGACCGTTGGCCTATGAAGAGCATCTCCACGGTGC
>CAUJKL010000253.1 GCA_963204995.1 Planctomycetota bacterium
AGCAGCGTAGAAGATCTAGCGAAATACGAAACGCTCGATTTGGAAGGGACGCAACTGTCGAATAAGGGTCTAGAGAAGTTGGCCCAAATGAAACAACTTCGCTATCTCGTCGTCCGCCGCACGAATGTCACGGTGGCGGGCGTCCAGCGACTTCAGCAGGCGTTGCCCAAGGCGTGCGTTTGGTTTTGACGCGCAACTTTATTTAATTACTGGGCAGAAGCGGCGGCTGGATTCTGCTGAGCGTTGTTGCCTCGCGGCTGATTGCCCCGCTGTCCATTCGCTTGCAGATTCTCACCCGCAGGCTGAGCCGGGGCTTGCTTGTCGCCGAGCAACCCGGCGAGAACCGCTCGTACTTTTTCTGCATTCAGGTTCCCGCCAATCTTGACGACCGACACCGAGGCCACCGGCCTGGCCGCTTCGTCAAGTGTCTTGATCATCGTCTCGAGGCTCTTCATCAGCTGTTCGCCTTCGGCAGAGACAAGCAGCATATTGGAAACCTCATCGATTCCGATCGACAGCTTGCCTTTGAAAGTCAAGTGCGTCCGATCGGGCTTCTCGCTCTCCTCACCTTCGTTGAAGATATACGTCGTGCCGCTCGGCTGTCGACTCTTCGCCTCGGGATTACCTTGCTGCTGCAGTGACTTGTCATTAGAACTGAGCAGGTCGCGATAGACGTCTTTGATCGCCTCGGCGATTACCGTTGCCTTCGAGTACTCGATTTGAAAGACTGCCGACAAGCGAGCCGATTGTGAATCTTCCGGCTCCGGCTTGTCGTAGACTGCGATCAGCTCCTCGATGGTCGCCATTTGATCCGCCGTTGCGCCTTGGACCAAAATCGAGTTAGAATCGAAATCGTAGATGAACTTGAGCTTCGGGCGTTGCGACAGCCGCGAACGCGACTTCTCTTCTTTCGCTGGAGGATAGTCATAGTAGAAATAACGACCACCCGAACTCTTCGGCTTGTCGTCTTCCTCCTTGAAGAAATCTTCAAGGTTGTCTTTGACATAGTACGCATCGACATGCAGGAGCCTGAAAATCTTGTAGTTCGGTGCGGGTGGTGCCAGTTGGCTGACCAACTCTTCGAGCAGATCCAGCGCATTCGTGTCTTGCGATGTGATGATCAAGCGTCCTGAGGGATCAATCGAAACACTGACCGGCGAAGGCGTCGCCGAACTCTCGCGTTGACCTTCGAGCAGCAGACGGCGAAGTTCTTCACGCGTCGGCGGCAAGGTTTGCTCCGAACGTTTCGGCGGTTCGGTATCGCCAGTTGCCGAGTCCACTGAGTCTTCGTCGTTCGACTCGCTCGCGTCGTACACGGCCAGCGTCAATCCGTTGTAGAGACGTCGGACTTCTTTCGCTTCCGGTTCTTTGGGCTGTGCCGAAGGCGGTTGCTGGGCAGGCTCCTGCTCTTCGGGTAGCGTTGGCAAGTTCAGCTCGTTGGGTGCGAGGGAAGGCCAGGCTTGGCGAAGGCGTTCCAGGAACTTGGCGGCTTCTTCCGGCGGTACGACGTTCAGAACTCGCAGCTTGCTCGTGCGTCCACCTTCGGGCGGAATCTCGCCGAGCTTGACGAGCAGCATCCGAACCGATTCGATTTCGATCTCATTGGCCCACAGCAAGAGCATGTTGTTTTCGACGTCTGCGTCGACTCGAAACTTGTCGCCGTCGTTCGATTGTTCACTCTCCGAACGGCTCGAAAAGTAACTGTAGTAGCGAGGTTGTTGTTGCTCCTTCTTCTCGCCGACCATCATGAAATCGATCGTGCCTGCCACGTAATCGGCGGCCAGCCGGCGGAGTTGAATGACCTCAAATTGGCGTCCACTCCCGTCGAGATTGCTGATCAACTGCTGGATGGTGGCATGATCAACCAGCGAAGCATAAGCGACGATCGACTTGGTTTTCTCATCGGCTTCCAGACGAGTGTTGGGATCGAGGTCACCGACCTCTTGCAAGGTCTTCACCAACGGACCAGGCGAGATCGAGTGCAGGCGATATGCGTGTATCTGAAACGGCTTGTTCAACAAGCTATCGCGATGCGATGTTGCCACATCAAGAG
The DNA here is from genome assembly GCA_963204995.1 of Planctomycetota bacterium. GTDB lineage: Bacteria > Planctomycetota > Planctomycetia > Pirellulales > Pirellulaceae. The sequence goes on from CAUJKL010000253.1 coordinate 2,054, forward strand.
CTTCTACGGCTTTTTCGATGATCGCCATTTTGTCGGGTGGGGCGTGGGCAACCACACTGTTCTGACGCGTGTTCACGATCAGATGAACTTGGGACTCCTTTTTCGGAGCTTGTCCTGGTGGTGGGTTACCGCCGCGCTGCTGCATTTGCTGCTGCATCATTTGCTGCATCTGTTGCATTTCCTGGGGGCTCATGGGAGTGGCCGCCTTCTTCGTCTCCAATCCCAGCAGCCCTTCGAGCGACGTCATCACGTCGGACGCTCGCGCGTGTTTCAGGACGAACTCGCGAATCAAATTGTCTTGTCCCGATTCCGATTGCTCTTGTTGCAACAGATGATAGATCTCGCGCAGATTGACTACGGCATCCATCGCCTCGATACGATTCGTGTTCTTCAGCGCCGTCAATGTTCCATTGGGGCTCTTCATCGGCTTCAACTCTTCGACCGCCTCTTCGGCGAGCAACCAATCCAACTCGAAGGACGCCTTCGCGAACTCGTGAGGCATCCTGCTTTCGAGTTCATCGGGTGCGACTCGCGGCACCATGCCAGGGTTAAGCTCACTGATCTTGGCGACCGAAAGCACTTCGCCGTTTTGCAGCATGGTGTAACCGCGTGCCAGTAAATGTCGGTTGATCAGATCGCGAGCTTCCCGGACGTCGTAAGGACGCTGCGTCGAGAGATTCAAGAACCCGCCGGGCAATTCCTGCCAATCAAGGCTCATGTCGGAAACGCGTGCCAGCCACTCCAGTACGTCGGGCCAAGGTTGGTAGCGAAAGTTAAACCGCAGCATTCCACCCTCGTCGGGGCTGACTTGCAACTCTTCCGGGTTGGGCTTTTCAGGCGGTTCGGTGGGACGTGCGACCGCCTTCGATTCCTCCGGCTTGCCTTCCTTCTTGTCGCCTTCCTCTTTCTTCTTCTCGTCTGGCTTCGGCGAGTCACCAGGTGGCTTCGCTTCACCCACCGGCATTGGCGATTGGCCAGGGGCCACAACCATCGGTTTGCCATCCGGGCCACGGATGATTCGCTGAGGCGCAGCAACCGCTGGCGCGGCAGCGGCGTCCGCCTCCTGTCCCTTGACGCGTGTGACGTTAAAGTAGGAGACCGCGCAGACCAGCATCGCAGCAGTCGCGTAACTCCGTTTAAGCATTAGAACCCCCATGATTTGCGTCGTGTGGCACACCGATTCGTGGAACACATCGCCTTGCGTTTCCCATTATGGGTTGAGCGAGGGTTGCAACGCAAGTTGTTCTCACGGCTGCGACACGAGCGTGACCTGGTCGACCACCACGTCAGCGACTTCCTGGACATTGCCATCGGGCCAACGAATTACCACGCGCTCCACGAAATCACCTCCGCCAAGCCCTACGGTGACCGGCAGTTCGGACTGCGACAGATAACTGCGTGTGGGCATAACTTGACGCTTGTAGACGTTGGTCCCAGCATGGACTTCGAGCCACGCACCAATTGCATCGGGGTTTGAACTCGTGCCTTTCAGCTTAAACCGCAGCCAATGGTGTCCGAGCTGTTGGTCATTACGAAGCAAACGTGGACTTTGTCCCGAGCCCATCACCACGAGATCCAGATCGCCATCGCCGTCGATATCCGCGTAGGCCGAGCCGCGACCGACCATCGGCTGTACGAAATCTTTGCCGCAGTTATCGGCCGGCACGGGCAGAAACTCGGTATCTTGCTGGCGTCCGCAATTCCAAAACAATTGTGGCGGCTGGGCGTAATGCTGGCTGGGCTGCACGCGGTTGATGTCCTCTTCCAAATGGCCGTTGGCGGCGAACAGATCGAGTCGGCCGTCGAGATCATAGTCGAAATAGAACACGCCGAATGTCAGCTCCAACCGGGTGTTTGGCCCCAGACCGGTCGAGATGGCTTCGTCCATAAACTGCATCTGGTCGCCGTGCGAGACGTACAGCGCCGTCATCTCGTTGGCAAAGTTTCCGATCGCGATGCCGATTGCGTCGTTGTCGCGAAAGCGAGCCGCATCGATGCCCATCGCTCCGCGCGCGTTACCGCTCATGTCAAACGCCACGCCGGCGACCGCACCCACTTCGGCGAACTTACCATCGCCTTGGTTGTGGAAGAGCAAGTTCTGGACCGTATCGTTGGCGACGATGATGTCGATGCGGCCATCTTCGTCAAAGTCCGCGAAGGTGACGCCGAGCGATTTTGCAAGCGGCACATTGGTCGCTCGATTACGCACCCGCAAGCCGGCGGCTTCGGCGACCTCGGTGAATTTGCCTTCGCCTTCGTTGCGGTAGAGATAAGGAAACGTCCCTTCAAAGCTCTGTGGACGACCATAGGCTCGCCCGCCGCCGGTCAGCTGAAAGCCTTGCGATTCGTCGAACTCGCGAGACCATTTAACGTAGTTGCAGACGAACAAGTCGAGGTCTCCATCCGAGTCGTAGTCCAGCCAACCGCAACTAGAACTCCATTCGTCGGCCGCGCCGCCGATGCCAGTCGCGTCGGTGACGTCTCGGAACTGGCCTTCCCCTTCGTTGTGAAAAAGTCGATTCGTTCCGACTGCGGAAATGAAGATGTCGACGCGCCCATCACGATCGTAGTCGCCGACTGCGGCTCCCATTCCGTAAAGCGAGATATCGAGACCCGAATCCTTCGTCACGTCCTCGAACTGACCGGTTCCGTCATTTCGGTACAACGCCAATGTCGTGGACGGGGCGGCCGCCGAGGCATCTTTGTCCCAGGGCCACTGCTGGCCGTTGACCAGTAGCAGATCCTGGTCCCCATCCTCGTCGAAGTCGAAGAACGCACATCCGCCGCCCATCGTCTCGGGCAACAGCTTTTTGCCGCGTGCTCCGTTCTCGTGCCGGAAATGAATACCGGCCGATGCGGTCACGTCGGTGAAGGGAACGCGCGGGATCTCCAGCTTCGAAGCCTCGCGGACTTCGACCGTCGCCAGTCTAGTTTCCTTCACGGGCGGTGGAGGCACGGGCCGATTCAAGACGAACGCAACCGTTCCGCCAACAATGGCGAAAAGACTGAACACCGCCAACGACCAGCGCAGCGCCGTCCCGATCATGGCATCGTCCCGCTCCTCCGTATCAACATCAAAATCATTGGCTGATGCTGGTGTGTTATCACTCATTGTCCACCTCCTACGGTTTCTGCGTTGGTTGATGCGGCAGTCTCTACGATCGAGAATCCTGGAGCGTCCTCGCGTTGAAGCGAGTATTTGACGACGGCCTCCGCAGCGAAGTTTGCAGCTGGATACTTCTCGCGTGCCAAACGCACGGCCCGACCTTGCGCGTTGTCATCGGGTTTATAGCGGCGATGCAGACGTTCATGCTCTTGCGACTTCGCCTCGTCACCCAACTCGGCATACAAGAGTTGCAAGTTGTGATGCGCGGTGACGTCTTCCGAGTCGATCACCAGCGTCTTATTGAACTGAGCGACGGCCTCTTGCCAGAGTTGGCGAGCCGCATCGTCGCGTCCTTGCCGGGCTCGAAGACGCCCTTGATCGAACAGCGTCTGCCCGAGCAGGTTGATGACTTCAAAGTCGAGACTGAAGTCGAACCCTCGCGCCTCCATATCGGGAGTGCGGTCTTCGAGGACGCTGCGAAGGTTAAGAACTGCTTCGTCGAGCCTGCCCTGTTGTCGATTAACGACTCCGCTCAGCCAAGCCCACGTCCAACGCGGATAACCTTCCTCGGCGCTGTATTCGGATGCTCGCTGCAACGCCGCGACGGCCTCGTCAATCTGGCCTTCCGTGTTATACACGCGAGCCAGGTTCATCGGTCCGTCCCAACGTTTCAGCTTTTCGACTTCAGTAAACGCCTCGGCGGCTTGCCGTAGTTCACCTTTGCCTTTCAACAGCAGCCCGATTCCATAATCGTTCCAACGCTGCCAAGGCGGTATCTCGCGAGCCGGGTTCGTGACTTCGGCCTCTACACCCTCGACCGGGAACGACACGCGATCCACCGCGAGTGTCATGATCGGCAACTCATTCACGTACGGTGTTCCAGGCTGGTGGCCACGAATGATCACACCAAGTTTCTCGTTGCTCTTGGCGACAATGTCCATATATCGCTGGTCGAACTTACGAT
>CAUJKL010000254.1 GCA_963204995.1 Planctomycetota bacterium
AAACGACTGGCGCTGCTTGTCGCGTGTATGGATAATCGACCAATCTTAATATTTGACGAATGGGCGGCGGAACAAGATCCGGGCTTCAAGGACATCTTTTATCGACAGATCCTGCCGGAATTGAGACAGCAAGGTAAGACCGTGGTGGCGATCACTCACGACGATCGGTACTTCTCTGCTGCGGATCGAGTTCTGAAATTAGTCGACGGATGTCTCGATGTGCCCACAAAAGCAGCCGCTGCATGACAGGGGTTGGTAGGCCGTTGTTGACGGCTCGCGACTTTCTAATCAACTAATCAACTAATCGGCATGCCATCAAATCACGTGACTCGTGAGTGTCAGCTACCAAAAACGCATCGTGACTTCCCATGACATGCCGATCGTACTTCGCCCGCTCCAAAACGAACGGCCACCAATGCATCGAGGCGTGCTACCGGTACTTGCTGTAATATTGTCTGTGTGCCTAGGCGGATGCCGGACGCACTCTCCGATGCGTTTCGCGACGGAAGGTTCGCCTACCGCAAATTACAATGATGCCCCGTGGCTGCCGAGCGCCGTGCCCGGGGACGCTGACGTTCAAGCGGTCTCGTACGTGGCTCCAACAACAAATCGTCCGCCGAGCGTGCGTGACATACTCGCGTTGACACCGTGGCCAATGTCGCTGGACGAAGCAGTCCGCATCGCATTGGAGAACAGCCCTGTCATTAGCGGCGCTGGCGGCCATACGCTAGGGACGGCCTTTGATCCTGCGATTTTTGCGACAGATCCGATTAGCGGTCCTGCGGCAGCGCTGGCAGCCTTCGACACGCAACTCAAATCCGGCCTGACTTACCGTGGCGGAGGCAATGTTCTGTCGTCGGGTTCTTTTGGCGTTTTCTCGCAGCCAACGAACGCGGCAGAACTAGGGCTGGCACGCGTGTTTCGGTCGGGTACACGAGCCCGCGTGGGGATCCTTGGTGGATACGACCAGGATTTAGCGGGAGGAGTTTTCGGTGCCTTCGGCGGTGAACTGCGCCATCCACTTCAGCGAGGTGCCGGTGAAGAGTTCAATCTAATCGCAGGCCCCGACGGAGGAAGGCATGGCATCTGGATTACTCAATTGGATTCCGATATAGCCGACCTGGAGTTGGAGCAGGCGGTGCGAGACCTTGTGCGCGATGTGGCAACTGCCTATTGGACGCTGTATTTCTCCTACTACGATCTGGACGCAAAACAGGCCGCTCTGGAAAACGCTCGACAAACATGGCAACTCGAACAGACTCGACTCGCTGAAAAGGCGAGTCCGCCGGATGTCGAGGCGCTGGCAAGGCAACAGTTCTACACGGCTGACGCTGCCGTACAAAATGCTATTGGCGGGGGAGGCACGGGCGTCTACAGCGCCGAAGCGAAGCTTCGTGCCTTGCTGGCACTCCCCAACGCCGATGGCCGCCTAATTCGGCCGACTGCTCAACCGCTGGAAGCTAAGCTACTTTTCGACTGGGATGAAGCACTGAGTCAGGCTCATTTTCGGCGAGTCGAGTTGCGAAAGCAACTAATCGATATCGAGAAGCGAGATTTGGAACTCCGAGTCTCCCGAAATCTGCGGCGGCCGAAGGTCGATGTCGTAGGTCAGTATCGAGGTCCGATGAGCGACCCTACCAATCGAGGCGCATCGTATTCTCCTGCTTTGCAGACTTGGCAAGTTGGCATCGAGTTCAGCAAAGTATTGGGAGATCGACGCGAGGACGCCGCCGTTCGTAACGCAGAACTTCGCTTGCGCCGTGACATTGCGCTGAAAAATGATCTGCAGCAGCAGGTGACTGCTCAGTTGCATTCGGCGTTCACGGAGCTCGATCGCTCCTACGGCGTGACTCAGTCACTGGCTATTAGTCGCGATGCCGCGAAGATTCGCCTCGAGGCGGAACACGCACGTCACACTGCTGGCGATGCGATCATCGAGAATGTACTAGAGGCCCAGATTCGCGCGACGCAAGCCGAAACCTCCATGCTGCGTTCGCTCGTCGATTATAACTTGGCAATCATCAATCTACACTACGTTCGCGGCACGATGCTGGACATGTTCGGTGTCGGATTCTTATCGCATGTCACAGAAGATCGTGTGTCCTTCGCACAGAATCACCCATCGATTTTTGCGGAAACTCACCGACGCTGAGGTGGCTGCTTCTCTGCGTTAGTCGCTCTACCGCCTTCGCCGAACCGTTCCGCAGGGCAATCATCGCGCCGCTGCGTTATCCGATCGGCCGATTCCAGCCGGCTGACAAATTGCCACGCAAATACCCGGCACTCGCAATTAGGCCAACTCCTGGAACTGACAGCGCGAGCTCTTTTCGGTAACATTCTCGTTGTCATGACTTCACTCCTGAACCTCCAGCACGTTACGCACTACTACGGCCCGATGTGCGCGCTGCGCGAGGTAAATCTCACGATCGATCCGGGGGCGATTGGCTTGGTCGGACAGAATGGGGCCGGCAAGTCGACGTTGATGCAGATTCTGCTGGGCTTGATCCAGCCAACCGCCGGGACCGCGACGGTGTTGGGGCATGACGTGCGATCCGCCGGGATTCGCTTGCGAGGTCGCGTCGGCTTCATGCCCGAGCGCGACTCGATCATCCCAGGACTGAACGGAATCGAGTACGTCGCGTTGGCAGGCGAGTTGTGCGGCATGCCGCGGCGACAGGCCATGCGCCGCGCGCACGAGACGCTTTCTTACTTGGGCATGGAGGACGCTCGCTATCGCCGCTTGGAGCAGTACTCGGTTGGCATGACGCAACGGCTGAAGCTAGCGGCGACGATGGTCCACGATCCCGATCTGCTATTACTCGATGAACCAACCTCGGGACTCGATCCAGAAGGGCGAACGGCCATGCTTGCGCTGCTCAGTTCGCTCGCCAAACGTCCCGGAAAGTCGCTCGTGCTGTCCAGTCACTTGCTCGGCGACATCGAACGAGTCTGTACGACTGCCATTATTCTGAATCAGGGGCAAGTCGTCGGCGTCGGGCCGCTCAAAGACTTGCGAGCCGTGCATCAACGCTGCTACCGGTTGCGTTGGGAGGGCGATGGAGCCGGATTTCTCGACGCCTTGCGACAACGCGGCATCGGAGTTCACGTCGATGGCCAAGCCGACCAGGCTCGTGCTTTGGTACCGGATGGATGGAACACGCGTGAGTTCTTCGCCGACGCCCGCCAGCACTCGATCCTGCTGACCGGATTGGAACCGGAAGAAGAAGATCTCGAAGCCGTCTATCATCGCATCATCAACGTGCCCGCCACGACAGCGACCAACTCGCGAAAATAGGAACTGCGACGTGAGCCTTGAATCGGTACGATATCGCGATTGGTCCGGTGCCTTGCGTCCCAGCGCGGCGGCCTGTTGGCCAATCGCTCGCACGGGCCTGCTGCTGGTGCTGCGTCGAAAAATGTTCTGGTTGCTGCTCGGGCTCGCGCTGCTCAATTTTCTGTTTGTGTTTGCGACGATCTATCTCAAGGCGCAAGTCGCCAGCCAGAATCCGGGGTTGAGCCGGTTCGTCAACCAAGTTCTTTCTTCTGTTACGGGGACTGGCGAAACGTACCGCGACTTCATGTTTGCACAAGGCACGGTGACGATGCTGTTGCTCGCCTTCGCTGGCTCGATGTTGGTCGGCGATGATATGCGGCAAGGTGGATTGACTTTCTATCTATCGCGACGAATCAGCCGTTGGCATTACGTGGTCGGCAAGCTGCTGTCGATTGGCCTGCTGGTTTCGCTCACGACGACCGTCCCAGCACTCGTCCTCTACATCCAATACGGATGTCTTACAGAATCGACGTCATACTTCCGCGAGAACCTCGGCATCTTGCGAGGTATCTTGGGCTACGGGCTGATTCTGTCCGTGACGCTCAGCCTGTTGCTGTTTGCCTTGGCGTCGTGGCTGCAGAAAACAGTGCCGCTGGTGATGTCATGGGCTTGCATCTTCGTGCTGATTCCTGCGTTGGCGTCGTTGCTGCGGCGTGTGTTCGACGATCGCAATTGGCAGCTGCTGATTCTGTGGCGCGATATCCGACTGCTGGGAACCTGGTGCTTTGGCGGCATCGACACCGATCGCGAATTGCAAGCCTTGGGGCCAGCTGCGGTGATCGTACTGCTGGCCTGCCTGGTGTCCGTGATCGCTCTTGTTCCGCGGGTGCGAGCCGTGAGGGTCGTGGAATGAAGCTCTGTGAGTTCGACGCAGTTTCCAAGTGGTACGGGCCGGTGATTGGGCTGAACGATGTGACGTTGGACATCGAACCGGGTATTACCGGCTTGGTCGGCCACAACGGGGCGGGCAAGAGCACGCTGATCAAGTTGTTGACGGGACAGTTACGGCCGACACTGGGACACGTTCGGATTCGTGGACATCGAGCGTGGTCGGCGATTGCCAAGCGGCACATCGGCTACTGTCCGGATGTCGACGCGTTTTACGAAGAGATGTCGGGCCGTGCGTTTGTGCGAACGATGGCGAGGCTGCATGGCTTTGGTGCTCGGAGTTCGCGCGAGCGAACCGAGGATGTATTGAGTCAAGTTGGCATGACCGATCGTGCCGATCGACCGTTGGGCTCGTATTCCAAAGGGATGCGACAGCGGATTAAGCTGGCACAAGCACTTGTCCACGATCCGGATTTGCTCGTCCTCGACGAACCGCTCAATGGTGTCGATCCGGTTGGACGCGTGGAACTGATTCGGCTGTTTCGCGAACTCATGACTCGTGGCAAGGCGATTCTCATTTCCAGTCATCACCTGGACGAAATGGACACGCTGGCCAATCGCATCTTGTTCATCTGTCGAGGCCGTATTCTCGCGTCTGGATCGCTCGCCGAGATCCGTGCCATGTTGGACGACCATCCGACGAGACTCCGCATCACAACGCCGCGAGCGCGGCAACTTGCTACTCGGCTGCTGGCTCTGGATTCGGTACTCGCGGTTGAGTTAAATCAGGGCGATGAATTGCTGTTGCAAGTCCGGGGCGCGAAAGAGTTCTTCGGTCCGCTCGCCGACGTTATCACGCAGGAGGGCCTCGACATTGAGCGACTGCAAGTCATCGACGCATCGACCGAGGCGGTCTTCGACTATCTGATGGAATCCGTCAAGCACCCACGTTAAACACCTCGCAACACGGCACGCATGAACACTACCGTCGCGTCAGAAGTCATGAGTCAGTTATCGGGCTGCATTCACTTGTTCGGCCTTTCGCTGCGTCGGCTGTTTCGTTCACGCCAAACGATTGTTTGTGCCTTGCTGCTGGGACTGGCGTCCATCGCGGTTGTGGCCTGGTCGATTCGACACGAGCGGTCGCCGAAGGAGTTTATCGAAGAAATCTTCTTGGCGGTTTACGTTTCGTTCTTGCTGCCCGTGTTCTCATTGTCACAAGGCACGGCTGGGATCGCTTCGGATCGCGATGAGAAAACGCTCGTCTATTTGCTCGTGTCGCCTCTGTCTCGCCCGTTGATCTTTCTTGCCAAGAGCGGCGCTTCGCTCCTGCTGGCGTTGGTGTGGACCATGGGCGGAATGGCGTTGATTTGCTGGCTCGGCGGCCAGCCGGGGATGGCTGCGCTAAGAGTGTTGTGGCCTGGCATCCTCTGGTCGACGGTAACGTATGTCGCGTTGTTCCTGTTGTTTAGCGTGACTTTTCGCCGCGCGACGATCATCGCCATGGCCTACGCTTTCTTCATCGAGACATTGATCGGCAACATGCCTGGGATCGCGAAGCGCTTGGCCGTCTCGTTTTATACTCGCTGTCTGATCTTCGACGCGGGCTCGGAGTTTGGCGTGAGCCCTGCCGGTGCTGGTAATGTAGAAATGTTTCTACCAATTTCCGGGCCGACGGCTCAAATGGTCTTGTACTTACTCAGTGGCGGGCTGTTGCTGGCCGGTCTATTGACTTTTTCCTTTCGCGAGTACGTTCGCTAGTCCGTCAGTCTGGGCGTCTCGTGTCCGGAACGTTGCTACATGACACTTAGCCGGAGCGTAGGCGGTAGAAAGCTCCTTCGGCCCGAAGGGTCGAAACAACCACTGCCGGGTGCCGTAAGGCCCCGTCGACAGATCGCAGAATTACTTCCCTGGCCCTGAAGGGGCGACACAGCGAGGGTCAACACCATGGCAGGAACTCATCATTAGATCCTCGACCATATCGTGTTCAGCACAAATAACCGCCAGCCCTATCTCTCCGCTGGACATCGCAACAAAGTTTTCGCCTAGTTGAATATGACCTTCGATATATCTGGGAGTAGCGATACGAAATGTGTCGCCCTTGCAGGGCTTCGACACGCACTTGACAATCGATCCGGGGCCTTACGGCACCCGGCAGTGGTTGTGCGGACCCTTCGAGCCCAAGACGGAAAACGACTGTTGAATACAAACCGCAAGTTGATCGTATACGCTATAATCCTGAACATTGAACGACCAGCGAAACAGGACAACTCTTATGAAGAAACAACTTCGATTCTCGCTACAAAACTCTTTCGTTCTCAGTCTCGCCGTCGGGGTGATGCTCGCGATCGCATTCCAGCCTCGTGGCGCACGCGCCGAACACGAGGGTAAGATTCAGATCTTGTTGCTCGGGGACAGTACTACGGAAGGCAGCGTCCCGCGACGGCTGAAGCCCGAAGGGCCGCATTTGGAGAAAGTCTTGGAGCAACTACTGGCAGCGGCAGGCGATGTGCCCGCTTGTCACGTGATCAATTCCAGTCTCAGCGGCGAGTATATTCGCCGGTTGTTCGATTCAGGACGCTACGATCGCGACGCAGCCAAGCTCCCCGGCCTGGATTACATTTTCATCCGCTATGGCTTGAACGACCGAGCGAGGCGTGAAGAGTTTCCAGTTAATTTCGCGAAGGACTTTCATGAGTTGCTCGCGAGACTCAGACAAGATCATCCGCAGGCATTGCTCATTCCTATGACGGTCATTCCGTTTGCGGATGAGGCTGCGAGTAAAGAGATAAATGATCTGATTCTCGAAGTCGCACGGATCGAGAAACTCGCGGTGTTCGACATCTATCCACGCTATGCCGCCGAGTTGGAAAAGGGGCCGAACATGCTCAACTACCGGCGTTACCCACTGGCTAATATCCCCGATCAATATCACGAGCTGGTAAAGCCGTTTGTGAACGGTAGCGGAGTCGAGGTGATGGACAATGAGCTGGATGCAATACTCGGGGATCTGCCGGGTTGGTACAGCGACCGGCATCCGAATCTTGCGGGCTACAACGTGATTGCCGACGAAACGGCAAAGTATCTGGCAACGCTGCTCCGCGAGAGGCGAGAGAAATAGCGACACACGGTCCCGTCAGCCAAGCGATTTCGGCTGGAAATTGCATGAATCCTAACAACGAAGTTCGTCCTTGGCAGTTCAGCTTACGGAGCTTTCTCGTGGTCGTGCTGATCGTGGGCCCGATCGCCGGCGTCGTCGGCCCAATCATCTTGGAGGCTATCACCGAGTGGAAGCCACCACCGCAGCAAATGCCGAGTCGTGCGGTAACTCGACCAGTTTCACCATCGAGTGAGTCTGAGAGCTACTACGAAACCGGTGAAACGCCACTGTACTGATGTCGCAGATGAAGTCGTCAAGAAGCCTCTGTCACGGATACAGCATCCGCTGCGACCAGCCATCTTCTAGCAATTCATACACGACGCGTTCATGCAGCCGTGCCGATCGATTGGCCCAAAATTCGATTCGCCGCGGCGCGACTCG